>JBAUIP010000169.1:0-8411 GCA_049683055.1 Pricia sp. | reverse complement strand
CCCTGACAGTGTTTACCGTTTCATGTAGGAAAGAAGAATCCCTATTTGTTGGGGATGTTCCAGAAGAACGGCTTGTGGCCAATTCTCCAGTAGCCAATCTTTTGACCCAGGTGGCTACCAAAGATGGCTCGGATGATAATATTATCGATGGTGCAAGCTGTATTACCGTAGCACTTCCCATCAGCGTGAATGTAGACGGTACGGAAATCATTGTTGACGGCCCGGAGGATTACGATACTCTGGAAATTCTTGTGGACAATGATGGCGAGGACCAAAAAGGCGTACTGGAAATCGTCTTTCCAATTACTGTAATATTTGCAGATTATTCCGAAACCACCGTAACCGACGCCGACGAGCTACAAATTTTGATCGATCAATGCCGGACCGATGGCGATGACGATATCGAATGTGTCGATATAGTATACCCTATCAGCGTTTCTTTTTTTGACACGATTAGCGAACAGTTCGATACGGTAATGTTAGGTAGCGACAAGGTTCTGTATGGTTTTGTAGCGACGCTAGATTCTAGCAGTGTCGCCACAATCGCTTTTCCAATGACGGTTTTACTGAGCAATGAAACCGAAGTCTCAGTTTCTGATTTGAACGGACTGGAAAACGCTATCGAAATGTCGAAGGACGATTGCGATGAAAATGACGATATCGATTTTGAAGAGGATGATTGCGATGGATGCAACAACGAACAATTGCTCGAACTTTGGGCCGCTTGTTCCGAATGGAAAGCGCATAAGTTCAACATTGGTGGTGAGAATCTCAGCAGTGTATATAGTGATATGTCGTTCCATTTTATGCAGAATGGCATTTTGGAAGCGACTTCCGATGCGGGCACATTCAACGGTACTTGGGCAACCAACGGTTCGGACGAAAGCGCGACTTTTACAGTTAGTATTCCCGGTTTGGATGATTTCAACGCGGTATGGAATATTAAGGAGATAAAACAATCCCCCGATAAGCCTGATGTTCGCCTAGAGCTTGGGGAAGATGAACTCCACTTTCAGTGGGCTTGTAAGGTCAACACAAATGATGACGATGACGACGATGATGACGACGACGATGATTAGTAACGTCAAGCTCGTTTTTTAACCAACCACTGAATCAGGGCTATACCCAAGATAGGGCACTTCATATTCCTTAAAACGGATTTCATGCCGCTCTAGTTCGGAAAGTATCGGGCCGTAAACTTCTTTGTTGATGGGTATCTGCACGCCCGGTGTCGTAATCTTCCCGTTTAAGATGGCTAAGGTCGCCATCGCTACCGGCAGGCCCACGGTTTTCGCCATGGCAGTATGCTTCTGGTTTTCGCCGATGACCACCACGTTAGCATCGATCTGTTTCTTTTCCCCGTTCAGCTCGTAGCCGAATTTGTGGTACATCACGATCATATCCTTTTCATCGTCGGAGAGCGTCCAACTGTCCTCTAGTATTTGTTGTAGGATTTGAGCGGGAGTGGCATGGGGGAGTTCGATGGTCTTTCGGGCGTCGAAAAGGTTTAGTTCCATCAACTTTTCCCACATAATATCGTCCTGATCGATTTTAAGGTAGTGGCGGAGTTTCAGCTCCACGGAATCGGTGGGGGAGTAGGGAAGGAAAAGATTGGTGAAATCTCGGTACGACATCCCTTCGGAATTCGCTATGCTATAAGTATCATCGGTCATGCCCAATTGCACGAACATGTTCCAGGCCTTTGAAAACCCTACTCGGCGCATGGTGCCACGGTAGAGTGTCAGGGCATTCTTTAGGCCATAGGCTTCGCGGTAGTTCAACGAATCGCGGTTGGCGTATCCCTCGAACCGCCCGTAGCCTTCAATTTCAAAAAATTCAGTCCGGCGAAAGAGTTTGTGATAGGGAATGTACTTGTACGTACCTTCCTGAATGAATTTGGCCGCCCCGCCCTGTCCCGCCAGTACTACGTTCCGTGGGTTCCAGGTAAATTTATAGTTCCAAAGGTTGTCGTCGTTTTCAGGTGCGACCAGGCCTCCCGTAAACGATTCGAAAAGCAGCATTTCACCTCCTTTTTCCCGAATGCGGTCGATAATCTGCATGGCACTCATGTGGTCGATGCCCGGATCCAGACCGATTTCGTTCATAAAGACCAGTCCTTTTTCTTGAACTTGGGCATCCAGTTTTTTCAGTTCTTCGCTGACGTAGGATGCCGTAACCAGATGTTTTCCAAGGGCTAGGCAATCTTCGGCGACCTTGATATGCAAATAAGCGGGAAGCATGGAGACCACGATGTCAGCATCTTTGATGGTCTTTTTGCGTTGGGCATCTTCAAAAATATCCAGCAAAATGACCGAGCAACGGGAATGGTTTTTTAAGGTATCGGAAAGAGCTTCCGGATGTAGATCGCCGATGGTCAGGTAAAGGTCTTCGGCCTCGGCCTTGTCCAAAAAATAATCCAGTAAATAGGATGTTGATTTCCCGGCACCGATGACCAGTATCTTCCGCGGCATAGGCTTTCGTATTTTTGTTATATGTATAACGCCTTACGAAGGTATCAATTGTTATATTTATAAAAAAACCACAAGTTTAGGTTATGAACAAAACAATTTTCTTAACGGGAACAATTTTCGGGATTTTGGCAGTTGTACTTGGAGCCTTCGGTGCCCACGGATTGGAAAATCTGGTGGAAAGGGATGCCCTGGAGACTTGGGAGACCGGCGTTACCTATCAAATGTACCATGCTCTACTGCTATTGATTCTCGCCAACCTCAACTCGATACCGGCCGTAGCTAAGAAAGGAATTTTCTACTGTTTTCTTGCGGGAATCATCCTGTTTTCGTTTTCGATTTATTTTTTGGCCACCGATGCGTTGACTTCCTTTAATTTTAAGACCATTGGTTTCGTTACCCCCCTTGGGGGACTTTCGTTGATTGCGGGATGGGTTCTCCTCGGCATCCAATATTTTAGGCACAACAACTAAAATATTCTCAAAAAATGTGGGATAAATTATTATTAATGATAATTTTGTGCATTCAAAAGACCTTATAAATGAATAATTCGAAAAAACGTCTGGAATCGATTTCATTGGATGCTTATGGAATCACCCATTCCAACATCCATTATCAATTATCCTCTTCAGAACTGCACGCCATTACCCTGAAGAAAGATATGGGCAGGGAAGCTGCTTCGGGCGCCTTGGCCGTCAAGACAGGGGAATTCACCGGCCGTTCGCCCCAAGACCGTTTTATCGTCAAGGATTTGATTACTTCGGATAAAGTTTGGTGGGGCAATATCAACATCCCATTTGAACCGGAAAAATTTGACGCGCTTTACGACAAGGTCATCGCCTACCTAAACGAAAAGGAGCTTTACGTCAGGGATTGCTACGCCTGTGCCGACCATAATTATAGGATGGATATTAGGGTCATCAACGAGTACCCTTGGTCGAACCTTTTCGCCTACAATATGTTCATCCGCCCGACGGACGAGGAACTAAAAAACTTCGAAACCGACTGGACCGTCATCAATGCCCCCGGTTTTAGGGCGGATGCCGAGGTCGATGGTACCCGGCAGCACAATTTCGCCATCTTGAACTTCACCCGAAAAATCGCGTTGATCGGCGGTACGGGCTACACCGGCGAAATCAAAAAAGGTATCTTTTCCGCCCTGAATTTTATTCTTCCGCACGGTAAAAATACCTTGCCGATGCACTGTTCGGCCAATGTGGGCAAAAACGGGAAAACCGCCGTGTTTTTTGGACTATCCGGTACGGGAAAGACTACATTGTCCACCGACGCTTCCCGTAAATTAGTCGGGGACGATGAGCACGGATGGAACAACGAAAATGCAGTTTTTAACTTTGAGGGAGGATGCTACGCCAAAGTCATCAACCTGTCCGAGGAGAACGAGCCGGAAATATTCGGTGCCATCAAAAAAGGGGCGATGCTCGAAAATGTAGTGATGGATGATGATGGCAATGTCGATTATTCCGATACCTCGATTACGCAGAATACACGGGTAAGCTATCCGATTTACCATATCGAAAACGTACAGCGGCCATCGATCGGACATAATCCGCAGCACATTTTCTTTTTGACGGCGGATGCCTTTGGGGTGCTTCCCCCAATCTCGAAGTTGACGCCCAGTCAGGCGGCCTATCATTTTATTTCAGGATATACCGCAAAAGTCGCGGGCACCGAGGCCGGGGTGGTCGAGCCTATTCCCTCTTTTTCGGCCTGTTTCGGGGCTCCTTTTATGCCCTTGCATCCCGCCAAATACGCGGAAATGCTAAGCCAAAAAATGAAGGATGCCGGTGTAAACGTTTGGCTGGTCAATACCGGGTGGACGGGCGGCCCCTACGGCGTCGGCACCCGGATGAAACTCAAATACACCCGGGCCATGATCAACGCTGTGCTCAACGGTGATTTGGGACTCTACACTTACGATAAATACCACATCCACTCCGTCTTTGGGGTGGCCCAACCGAGGGAATGCCCCGGGGTGCCGACCAAAGTGCTGAGTCCCCGTTCCACTTGGAACGACGATGAGGCCTACTATACTACCGCCTTCAAGCTGACCAATGCCTTTCGAGAGAATTTTAAGAAGTTTGAAGCCTATGCCAGCGAGGAGATTCGGCGTGGTGGGCCGCAGCGGTATGCGTTTTGAGGTCGCCTGACCGCTCGCTTGATTCGATGGGGAAACCAGAATCGGCCCATCGGCAACTTTGACCATCGGCGGAGTTTGGCAATTGCATTTAGAAATTTCCGAAGTCCGTTTTTGGTATATTTGCACGATTTTAAACCAAACAAAATGCCTTCGAACTTTGTAGCCGAACTAAAATGGAGAGGCATGTTGCACGACGACATGCCCGGCACTGAAGAACACTTATCCGAAGAAATGCGCTCTGCGTACGTCGGTATCGATCCCACGGCCGATTCATTGCATATCGGCCATTTGGTCGGAGTGATGATGTTACGCCATTTTCAATTGGCCGGCCATAAACCCTATGCTTTGATTGGAGGCGCAACGGGAATGATCGGGGATCCTTCCGGAAAGTCATCTGAACGCAATCTTTTGGATGAGGCTACTTTGCGCCATAACCAACAGGCTCTCAAGGAACAGTTGTCCCGTTTTTTGGACTTTGATTCCGTTTCTGGCAAAGCTGCCGAAGCTACCAAAGCGCGAGCTGTTGGTGACCATTCCGGTAAAATTGCCGACCCTTCCGAAAATAATCATGCCGACAACTCCGCCGTCCTGGTCAACAACTACGACTGGATGAAGGATTTTTCATTCCTCGATTTTATCCGCGACGTCGGCAAACACATCACTGTCAACTACATGATGGCCAAGGACTCCGTCAAAAAACGTCTCGACGCCGAAGCCAAGGAAGGAATGTCCTTTACAGAGTTCACCTATCAACTAGTGCAGGGCTACGACTTTCTCTATCTCTACCAAAACCACGGCTGCACCCTACAGATGGGCGGTAGCGACCAATGGGGTAATATAACCACCGGCACCGAACTCATCCGTCGTATGGGCAACGGAAAGGGTTACGCCTTGACCTGCCCGCTCATCACCAAAGCCGATGGCAGCAAATTTGGAAAGACAGAAAGCGGCAATATCTGGTTGGATGCCGAGCGAACCTCCCCATATCGGTTCTACCAGTACTGGCTGAACGTATCCGATGAGGATGCCGAAAAGTACATTAAGATATTCACCTTTTTATCCCGAGAAGAAATCGAAAAGTTGGTCGACGAACATCAGGAAGGCCCGCATTTGCGCATCCTCCAAAAGCGATTGGCAGAGGAGATTACGGTCATGGTCCACTCTCAAGACGACCTTGACAATGCCTTGCAGGCCAGTAACATCCTCTTTGGAAAATCCACTTCAGAAAATCTCAAAAAGCTCAACGAAAAAACCTTTCTTGAGGTATTTGACGGTGTTCCACAAGCGGAAATCCCAAAATCCGATTTCGAAAACGGACTCGACATGATTGCAGCCCTCGCCGACAAAACCGGGTTTTTACCATCGAACAGCGAGGCGCGAAGGGCCCTTGAACAAAACGCTGTTTCGGTCAACAAAGAAAAAGTTGGGGAAGACTACTCCCTTACCGCTTCCGATTTGATCAATGACAAGTTCGTGCTACTACAACGGGGCAAGAAAAATTATTTCGTTCTGGTTGTGGCATAGATTCAATCTTTCGGATTTTCTGAATGTCATAGGAAAATTTGGACTCTAAATAATGAAAATTTTAAAACTTTTTTCTTTTCATTTTTAGGTCTTTTCTTGATTGTCGAACGCTCCAAGTACTACCAATTATAAAACTAAACATTACTATCTGCTTTCAGAAGATCAGAACTATCGAGAGTTCTAAATACAGATTGTAAACACTTTTCTTGAATTGATTTCCAATAATTTCGATTGTTGACCGTTAGTCAAATACGGAATAACCCCAAAATCCACACCATGCGTAAATATCTCCTGATTTTGACATCCATTATAACAGTAGTGGCCTGCGACAAAGTAGACGACCTCACCAAGTTCGACCTTGAATATCAAAGCAAAGTGGTGATACCTGCTTCTGCCGGAATCGATTTGCCCTTCAACGTATTTACTCCCGAAATGGAAACCGATTCCGAATCGAAATTCGAGGTAAACGATACCCGAAAAGATCTGATCGAGGAAATCAAACTGACCGAACTACAGTTGGTCATTACCTCGCCGTCAAACGGAGATTTCGGATTCCTGAATTCCATTGAAGTCTATATTTCCGCGGAAGGTCTTGATGAGATTAAGATTGCCGAGCAAGAAGTCGCCGAAGATGCCGGAAGCACTTTAGATGTCGATGTTCTTGATGTCGACCTGAAGGAATACATCAAAAAGGATGAGTTCAATCTAAGGTTGAACACTGTGATCGATGAGGTCATTGAAAGCGACCATGAAATCGATGTGAACTCCACTTTTTTCGTAGACGCTAAGATTTTGGGGATTTGAGAAGTCGACCCCACTAATCCTTAAATTCTTTGGGCTCTTGCTCTTCGTCCAATTCCGTAATCTTTTTCTCGTAGAGCTTTTTGCTTTCGACGACCGCGACGTTCAACTCTTCCATAATGCCGTCGACCCGGCCCTCGATGCTTTTCATCTGATTGTTGATGTTGTCGAAGGAGTTGAGGGCGGCGGCTACCTCGAGGGCCTTGACCACCTCGACGGCATCGCCATGCAGCATTCTTAGCTTCCC
The DNA here is from genome assembly GCA_049683055.1 of Pricia sp. Classification (GTDB taxonomy): domain Bacteria; phylum Bacteroidota; class Bacteroidia; order Flavobacteriales; family Flavobacteriaceae; genus Pricia. Next base: position 1,213 of record JBAUIP010000169.1, on the reverse strand, counting down.
GATAGCTTCAGAGGTGTTCGCCAAGGTACCATTATATCTAGTACGCGCCTTCTCGATGGCGTTCATCAGGGTCTTTTTCGCCGAATCGTCGCTCAGGCTTTGCGTTTGCGTTTCCATGGCGGTAAAAAGATTGGAGGCCTTTTCCTTAAGGTCTTCATATTCTTTGTTCAAGCGTTCGACGCGGCGGTTTACTTTTTCCCAATCGCCGTAGACCTTGGCGAATTCCTTATCCTCATTTTTAGTTTCTTCCACTGCACTTTTCAGGGCGTTGAGGGATTCGAGTCCCTTGTTCACATTTTTGTTCGCATTTTCTTTTTTATCCTCGAAGGAAGAAACCTGCGATTTGAACTTGTCCTTCAACCGGATGAGATCTTCGGGACTTTTATCCTTCCAGCATGATACGAACAACAACGAAATCAAGGCGATACAAGCTACATTTCTCATATTTCAAATTTGAGGGCAAAAGTAATCAATAAAGGGGCGGGGCAAAAAATCATCTGAAATTTTTGCGTGACCGAAACCCGATAATTTGTGATAGTGGCTAAATAGCGCAACGCAAATCGCTCAGTCAAAGTAGGTACAAATTTGTCTAGGCAGAATTGGTCTTCGATAGGCGCACCTAGAGCGTAAGCGTGCAACGGTTTATTTCGCTTTCCAGTAATCCGCTAGGTTTTGTGGCCCTTCCAAAAGCACGCGTACCACCCGCAGCGTACCATCTTCGGTGGTCGCAATGTGCCATTTGATAAGCGATATTTTTCCCTTTTCGATTTCGATGCCGGTGATGCTCCGTGGGTGCACGCAGCTTCCATCGTTGAAAAAGGGAATGTCTCCCGGTTCGGGAAAACGCGGCCTGTGGGTATGGCCGGCGATGGTCATCTTGAGGTCGTTTTTCAATATCCACTTTTTGATGCGCCGCTCGATCTTGATGAGTTCCTTGTAGTTCTTGGCGGGACTGGTAGGGTCGGCAATGCCCCATACCTGAAGGGGTTTCCAAAGCACCCTGACCAAGAATCGGCTCCAGCGCCAGAACGTGTAGTTCCACCAATCGCCTTGGTGTCCATGGGTCAGAAAGATTTCCTGTTCCGTGTCATTGTGTTTCAAAACGATGGCCTCGTGGTACGAAATACCCTCAAGAAGTTCTTTCGATTCCCCATCGATAGGCTCGAAATAGCTGCTGAGATGTTCCTTGACATATTCGGGGTCTTTGTAGACC
>JBAUIP010000168.1:0-8688 GCA_049683055.1 Pricia sp. | reverse complement strand
GTGCTCTTCGTTGGGGTCGGTATAGCCAAAACTACGATTGAAAAGGTCGTAAAGCCCTTGTTGCCCCTTTTCGTAGCGATGGTTATTGCATTACTGCTGGTCACTTATATTCCCGCATTGAGCCTTTGGTTGCCGAGTTTGTTCGGGCTTTAGTACTGTCTTACTTTTCCATCCCATTATGCTCAAAAAGATAATTGGTCAGTAAAGTGAACAAATGCCTCCTCGTATTTTCCCCCTCATAAATCCCATGCGAACGGTTGGGATAGGCCATCATCGTAAACTGTTTGTTGTGCCGAATGAGCTCATTGGCCAAGTATTCCAAGTTTTGGTAATGAACGTTGTCATCGCCGGTGCCGTGTACTACTAGCAGATTACCCTCAAGGTCTTTGGCGTAGGTGGCCGGGGAGCCTTCCACAAAATCATCCTTGTTTTCTTGGGGAAGGCCCATGTAGCGTTCTTGGTAAATATTGTCATAAAAAAGCTGATTGGCAACGGCAGCTACGGCCATGCCGGTTTTATAGATTTCAGGATGTGATATCTACCTTGTACAGATGACGCCAGCCGTCGGATTCCGTCATCCGCAGGAAGGCGGAACCATCCTCCACCAGCGGAAGGTCGTTGCCCGCCCAGTGGTTCGATGCGATATCGGGATAGGTAAGGTCTACCCAAGTATCCTCGGTTTCGGTGTAGATTTTTTCCAGGTCGCCGCTCGAGGGGCGGTACGCGAATACGTTCAAGGTGTTCTGTTTCCGGTTCAACTGTTGGATGAGCAACAAATCCTCGTCGACCCATTGCATAGCAGGAATATAGTGTTGCACGGCATTCCCGGGTACACGGGAATCCAAGTCGTTTCCCCGGATGGGATATCGATTAGACCGAGCTTCGCCGTCATTGGTCCAGGATATCGGACGCTGGGAATCGACCTTGAACTCGTCGGAGTTATAGATGCGGTCGAGGGTCAGGAGGGATTCTTGAGTCTGTTGGGCCCCGACATGAAGGGTCGATATGAAAAGGATAACAAGTAATAGGATGCTTGTTTTTAGGTTCATTATCTCTGCGTTTTATGAATTCTTAAGTTCCTCGATGGCATCAGGAGTCTTCGCCAGTGGTTTCCCCAACAGCCGACTTCCCGATGCTGTAATGGCAAAATCCTCTTCGACCCGGATGCCACCAAAATCCTTCATCTTTTCGACGGCATCGTAATTTACAAAATCCTTGAATTTGCCTTCCGCCCGCCAAGCGTCGATAAGAAAAGGATTGAAATAGAGGCCGGGTTCGACGGTGACCACAAAGCCTTCTTTCAAGGCCTTCCCCAGGCGTAGTGATTTTAATCCAAATTCGGTGCTTTTCTTCAGTTCTGGAGTGTAACCGACGTACTGCTCCCCCAAATTTTCCATATCGTGGATGTCGAGTCCCATCATATGGCCGAGACCACATTGAAAAAATAAAGTATGCGCCCCGGCGGCGACCGCTTCGTCGGAATTGCCTTTCATCATGCCCATGGCGGTAAGGCCTTCTACCAGTTTTTTGGCGGCCAACAAGTGAAGCTCTCTGAATTGCATGCCTGGCTTCAATGCCGCTACCGCACTGTTATGGGCATCCAGTACAATATTGTATACATCATGCTGTAAATCGCTGAACTTTGCACCGGCGGGAAAGGTACGGGTCATATCTCCCGTGTAGCCCATAGCGTTTTCGGCGCCGCAGTCGCAGAGTACCAAATCGCCTTCGGAGAGCGTATCGCCAGTGGCGTGGTTGTGCAGATACTGTCCGTTTTTGGTCAGTATTATGGGGAAAGCGATGTTACCGCCGCCACCAATGGCAATGGCCTGAAGCTCACCGGCAATTTCGAGCTCGGTCCTTCCGGGCCGGGTGTTCTTTATGGCGTGGGTATGCATGGCGACCGTAGTATTTACCGCTTTTTCGATTTCGACCAGCTCTTCGTCGGTCTTGATCTCGCGCTGGGCGACTATGGCCTTGATCAGGTCGACGGATTTATTTTCCGCCACCTCGCCCGGTTCCATATCCAACAGCGCCGCCAACTTTATTTTAAGATCGGCCCGGTACGGGGGTAGAAAGTGTATTCTTTGTCCTTTGTGCCTCTGTTGCTTCAAATAGGGTTCAAGTTCCGTAGTAGATTTGACAGTATCGATTCCCGATTTTTCTGCCAGGTCGGCCATAGGTTCCACGGCACCCGTCCAAACCATTTCCTCCGGTGTGGCGTCGTCACCGAACAAAATGTCGCGGTCGTTATCGATATTTATCAGAAAATAAAGATTGGGAATGCCGTTGATGCCGGTATAGTACAAGAACGTGCTATCCTGTTTGAAAGGATACCAGTTATCCGCATAGTTCATCGGACTTTCCCGGTTCCCGATAAATAACACCAATCCGGATTTCAAGGTTTTTTTTAGCGCTTCACGTCGGCTGCGATACGTTTTTGATGGGAACATATTGGATTTTTGAAATTTAATCCTGCGTGTTACGGCTTTTTCCATCGCCGCTGTAGTTGATTACAACAAAGGTAAAACTTTGTCGACGTCGAACCCGTTTTCGGACCTTTTCATAGCCATCCCATCGATAATGATAATGCTAGGCTAACGAAATGATTACCCCCTATTTACGAAAAAAAACCCTTAATTTCCAAACCTTTACCAAATCAAGGCCTTCCTATTTTATGAAAAAAAAACGTCGCAAGAAGAGGTTGTACAGATATGAGGACGATGGGAAGCTTGAAGCGTATCCCGAAAACAATGATGATCCCATTGATACCTCCATTGATACCTCCATTGATACCCTAGAAAAGGAAGAACTCTTTCAAAGGTTAATGGCGGAATTTCAGAATCCCGACCGTCCCGAAGTCAAAAAAAGCATCCTGAAAGAACAAGTCTGCGATAAAAGTACTTTACGCCAAACGCTTACGCCCTTGAAGAAACTACCCTATGGTTTATATGTAAGACCGTTCAGAAATATTAGACCGCGCCCGTCAAAAGCCTTTCTTTCAGATACTTATTTAATCCACGAACGTAAGTATTTTTTGTGGAATCAAGATTTTATCTACGATATGCACGGTACCGTTGGAAGCTTCCAAGTCGAGGGAAACGAAGTGGGCCGGTATTTCGGAGGCGTCCCGAACCGTAAAAGTATCCGTTTCGGCGACCAGTTCGATGGAATCATTGGGCAGCAAGGTCGGTAAGGTGCCAGTGACAAAAGTATCGGAAGCTAGATTACCTTCCACAACATGGCCCAACACGATTTCATTTAAGATTTGTTCTTCAACCGGATTCTCAAAATCATCAAAGCTGTTGTAGTCGTCGCCAAGCATGACGAAAAGCTGTTGCACGGCAGAATCGGTGGGTGCGAACAAAGTATAGGGACCCTCCCCGGTTAGGGTTTCAATAATGCTTTTATCTGCCCGCTCAAGTGCTTCCACAAAAAGGCTTAAACTATCGGCAGCACTGGCCCGTTCAACCAAATTTGGCAGAGATTCGGGCGTTTCGGATTCCTCTTTGGGGTTCTCGGACTCTTCCTCTGGAACATCCGGTTCCTCTTCGCCCTCTTCGGACACCTCTTCAGAAACTTCCGATTCCTCCTCACCTTCTTCAGTTGATCCAGGCACTTCTCCGGTCTCCGGGCTTGTTTCGGTTTCTTCCGGAATAACGAGCATATCGGTGTCTTCAATTGTAGAACATCCGGAAACCGTGAAAAGCAACGCGGATAACAATAAAGTTAAAATCCAGTTCGGGGCAATCATGATATTTTTCATTTTCAATATTTTAGTTCCTTCTTAATATTTGTGAATCCATTTTTTCTTAAGTAAATCCTGTTTTGAAATCCTTAGGAATTACTAAGGGCAACCTGCTATCCATTTATGGCAAATTACCCGCCAATCGATCTTCCCCTGTATCATCATTACCGTCAACATAGGTATCGGACAGGGTTTTGACGAAGGCAACCAAGGCTTGCTGTTCCGCGTCCGTCAGGTTGAGCTCGTCGAAAGGCAGGGTCTGGTGCTCGAGGTCGAAGCCCATTCCGCCGCCACCGCCCTGGTTATAGAAATCCATGACTTGTTCCAAGGTGGTGTAGACCCCGTTATGCATGTAGGGTGCGGTGAATTCCGCATTCCGAACGGTAGGGGTCTTGAACATGCCCTTGTGAATCGGCTCTTTATACCGCCAATAAAATCCGTCGTCATCATCTAGGTTATTGTTCGCCGCAGTTTCGGGCACCCCGATCACTTCCTTCTCCGTTTCCGCGTAAAACGGGGGAACGGTACCGTTCGTCAAGGGCATAAAATGGCAGGTGGCACAAAGGGCCTTGCCCATGAAGAGATTCATGCCCAGTTTTTCCTTGTCGGTAAAAGTATCCTCCTCCGCGCGCATGTTCCGGTCGAATTTGGAGTCGAACCCGTTCAGGGTTGAGATGTAAGAGGATATTGCCTTGACGATTTCCGTATTGCGTTTGGGGATTTTTCCGAAGGCCTCTTTAAAAAGGCCTTCGTAGATCGTGTCGGTCAAAATTTCGGTCGAGAATTCGTGTACGCCGGTAGCGAATTCCTTTTCATTATTGAAAACCGAGGATATCTGGTCCAAGAGATTGGTGGCCCTGCCGTCCCAAAAAAAACTTTTTTGAAAAGCGGCATTGATGAGCGATGGGGTATTCCGTTGCAGTGGTTCCCCATCTTTGTCCAAATTCAAGGTTAGGGCGTCGGCATAGGCCTTATCGGGATTGTGGCAGGTGGCACAGGCCATGGTTCCGTTTTTGGAAAGTTTGGGCTCAAAAAAGAGCTTTTCGCCCAAGGCCAACTGGTTTTGGGATGGATTTCGATTGGCGGGAGACGTGAAATAATTGAGGTTAAAGGCATCCTTTTCGAAAAAAGTGGGAGCATCGAAGTTAAAAGGTTTGTTGTTTACCCCTTGCCAAAGTCCGCTTTCCTTTCTTATGGCCACCCAATTTCGGGTGATGGGATTCATATAGTCCCGGATGAAGGTGTAGCGGTCAAAGGTATCGAAATCAGGATTTTCACCGATAAAAGACACCGCTTTCGTTATGTTGTACATGAAATCAGTATTTAGGCGCGGATTTCTTTCCTCAATAATTTTCCGAAGGGTATGCTCGTAAATTTCCTGTAGACTTATTAGGGAAGCCGTGGTCTCTTTCAAACCCAACTGGCTGACGGGCGTATCGAAGCCCGAAATACCCAAACTTATAATTCGCAACAATTGTTGATGGGTCGCAATAAAAAAGCGCTGTGCATCAAGTTCCTTCTCCCCTAGATTTTTTTTGAGGTTTTCCATCAGTCCTTTCGTCAGCTGTGTCTCCCGAACAAAAACGGCCCTATCCTCCCCGCCTTCGTAGATGGATTCCTCGATTTTTTGGAGTCCGATCGGGGAAAGTACCCTTTCGGTATCTTCCACGAATACGGGTAGTGCCGGTCCGTTGGCGCGATGGCCCACGGCCGGGTTCAGATACGAAGCATAGGGCTCGGCCTTTTTGAAGGCTATCCTCAGATCTCTAAAAACACTCTTTGCGGCGGCGCTCTCGGAATCCATCCCCGAAAGGGAATCGATCAACCGAACCGCCTCGGCCATGTTTTCCAAATAGTAGTTCTGGGCAAACTGCCAATCAGGGCCATCGGTAGCGACTTCCGCCAGTTCCGAACGGTCCCTATCCTTACAGGCCAGTAAAAAACACAGGCAAACTGCGATATGGATGTATCTGTACATAGTTTATATCCCTTTTAGATTAAAGACCTCCATAGGTAAAATGGAGGTCTTTTCAATACGGCTCGAATAAATCGGAAGGTTAAGTGTAATTTATCTAGGCAATCCTTTTAAGATAACTATCTGTCCGCCTTGATCGTCTTCACGGGCTCCGGCCGCAATGGCATCGGGCCGATCCGACTCCATATCATGCCCGTCAACGCTCTTGAAGTCATCGTCTTCCCAATAGTGCGGTTGCAGGTTCAGCAAGAAGGTATCGTCGATGCCCACCTTATCGGAAATATCGACCAACGCCCCGAACTCACCGCTAAGGCCGGTACTACCGTCCTTGGCCAAATCTTGGCGTACGACCAGCTCAAGCACCACTTTGTTGTTCTCACCGTTGAGGTCGCTTTGATAAATGTAGGCCGCGTGCCCCCTATCGAACGAGTTGGGATCTTCTTGATAGTACACGAAGTTCTCGGTAACGCAGATGTTATCTGGACTTTGCAAGGATGCCACATTACCGTCCATATTATTTGTATCGGTATTGCCGCTTACAATTTGGGTCAATTTTCCGGATAGGGGAGACTCTTCGTCAAGTTCTAGCTTATAGACCGTGCCCCAGTCATTGTAGGTGCCTGCACCGGGACCTCTTCCGGTTACCGCGAAATAAACGTTACGGCCATTTTCGTCGGACCCCTTTTGGTAATCGACGTCCTCTACTCGCATGAATGCGGAAGCACCGACCGCCACACAGGCATCTTCCATCTCGTCGATGGTCATGTCGGCGCCGTTCTCGATTTCCACGAATTCGACATCGTACGTCTCGCCAAAGGCCAAATCGCCTTCGTTATAAATGGTACCCTCTTCGCAGGTGGTCGGATTTATCGGGTTACCATCCTCATCGGTCTCACCGGAAGCGATCTGTTTAAAACGGAGCACGTAAATTTTTCCGTTGTTCAGATCCGAATCCCCATTCTCGGAAAGATACAACGTGACCTGACCTTCGGAGCCGCTTGAATCGTCATCGCCGCCTATTATAACGGTCTTACCGGAATAAGCATCCCTAGGCAGTGGTACTGCATTTTCCCATGAGAATTCGCCTAGGGCATCCAATCCGTAATCCGCAGTAGGTTCGGGCGTTGCTATATGGGGATCGATACCCTTTACATCATAGTTGAAGCTTTCCGAGGCGGAAAGGAAAAGGTCTCTAGGGCCCCCGTGAATATCGGCTTCCCACATGGTGCCGGAACACTGGCGTGCAAAATCGGCCACGCCGGAGTTCAACAGCCACTCCCCACCAATGGGATTCAAGTTTCTGTCTAAATGGATACGGCTAACCGCGTAGTCATCCTCTGCATTGACTACATACATGTAACCATCGCCCTCCTTCAGGAAACCGGCCCCATCTTGGGCACCGACCAATCGAAATCCGTCGTCCAATATATCCGTCGAACTGATCAAGGAATACGTTTCCACGAAGTTGAATTGGGACTGCATGGCCACCAGAGGTTCCAATTCGGACTTGTTCTCGAAAATGGTGCCTCTTTCGTCACCGTCACCGCCGTTGTTAGGACTTCCGATAAAGTCATCAAGTTTGTCGCAGGAAGCCGAAGCGATTACCCCTGCGCATAAAAGTAATTTTTTAAGTGTTTTCATCTATTACTAGGTTTTTAGCGTTAAAATTTTAACAAAATTACCTAGCAACCTTCCTAAAGTCCATTAACTGAAAATGGTCTTTGGTTTAACAAAATTCGAGTTTTACGTAAACCGGTTTACTATTTTTTGAGGTTTATCTAAAGTCGGGTATATGGGATAATAACACGACCATAATGTCTTCCGAGCCTTTGAAACAGGGAATCTTCATTGTGCGATTCGTTCTGTTTCAAAATCAAGGGGTTTCCACGAACCCAACAATTATTCCATCTCTGCAGGGTGCAGCTTTATCGGAAAAACGGGAACTACCCGCTTAGCTTTTAATTGATTTTTATTTAACACTGTAGGAATGTCAGTGGGTAAAAGTTAAGATTGTATTAACTTTTACCCCGAAACAAACTGCCTTTGGACATAGCTATTTACGCATTTCATATTTTGATAGCACCGGCATAACGATTTTTAAAAACGATGGATTTGGTCAACTCAAAAAGAATAGGTAGGCAGGGAATAATCTCGTAGCCGATAGAAGGATGTCAAAATCACACTCAACACCAATTTTAATCGTATAGCTTTGGGTTTGGGTATAATCTATCCGATGTTACAATTTTCGTTATAGAACCCTTAAATTAGCATACCACTTTATCCAAACTTGAGACAAAAATGCATCCCTTCGACCTGATCAAGCTCTTTATTTTGCTGTGCTCCCTAAACATGGTCGCCCAGGATGCAGTGCCCGACTACTACTTCCACCCCATCAAGGAAAGCAGTTCGCAACGCGCCGTGTCGAGCATCGTTCAAGACAGAGACGGACTTATGTGGATGGGTACCAACGGGGTCGGACTGAGCCGGTTCAATGGAATCGATTTTACCTACTACCAACAGCAGTCGAACGATACGACCTCGATCAGCGGGTCTCTGGTCTACGATACCTATATCGATGGCGAGGGTAGACTTTGGGTAGGCACCCAAGCGGGACTGGACCTTTACGACAGGGCCTGTGATCGTTTTATCAAAATCGACATAGCTCGCGACAAAGAAGTTTCAGGGGGAACTCCAGTTAAATCCATAGCTGACGAACCGAACGGAAACCTGATTGTGGGCACCTTGCAACACGGCGCTTTTATGATCGATGGGAAAACGATGCGCAGTGAGCCGATTCCCATCAACGGAATCGTAAACCTCGATGCCCTTTTGGTCAACAGTGTGGCCAGCCATGGCGGCCGTTCGTTTATAGGTACGAACAGCGGCCTTTTCGAATACCGCCCGCGGGAAAAACAATTCGTGCCCTTCGAAATCGATGCCTCCGCGGAAGGGAATATTACTGACG
>JBAUIP010000167.1:0-1896 GCA_049683055.1 Pricia sp. | reverse complement strand
CTGGAGCAGTGTCGCAAAAATCCAGCTTTGGAAGAAATAATCATCTTTCCGTTTGTTTTTCTTAACTAGCAGCAGCAACAGTAGCATGGCCCCTATGCCGAGGCCTGCATTTAAAATAATCTCCATAAATTGGATTGAGCAGCCTTACAAGTTATGGATTTGTTCAACTTTGACAAGGTTTTGAATATTTCGTTGGTTCTATAAAGATTTTTTGTCTTAAATTTTTTAAGGACTAAAGAACTTTGATATAGTTTTTACAACCATGAGTGGATTATTCCGAAACGCCAAAAGAACTCCACCCCTGCGCGGTCAACGGAATCTTGGCATTCCCCCGCGAAATGAGATGTGCCCCCGCGCCCTCGTCTGTCATGTGGCCGATTACCGTTAAATTGGGATTGCCCTTAATCTTGTCAAAATCGTTCTGGTCGATGGTGAACAGCAGTTCATAATCCTCACCGCCGCTCAGGGCGACCAAGGTACTATCCATCTTAAACTCCTCGCAAGCGGAGATAACCGTCGGGTCTAACGGTATTTTCTCCTCGAAAAGATTACAGCCGACCTTACTATTTTTACATAGATGCAGGATTTCCGATGATAACCCGTCACTGATATCGATCATCGCGGTCGGTTTTACGCCCAGTTTTTGAAGCAGCTCGACGATATCCTTCCGGGATTCGGGCTTAAGCTGTCGCTCGACGATGTAGGAATAGGGAGACAGGTCCGGCTGACTATTGGGATTGACCTTGAAGACTTCCTTTTCGCGTTCCAGCACTTGCAATCCCATATAGGCGCCGCCGATATCGCCACTAACAACCAAAAGGTCATTGGGTTTGGCACCGCTGCGGTAGACAAGGTCGGTTTCGGATGCCTCTCCGATAGCGGTAATGCTAATGAGCAATCCCGTGGTCGATGAGGTGGTGTCGCCCCCGATCAGGTCGACCTTGTACAGTTCGGCGGCCAAGGCGATGCCTTCGTATAATTCCTCAAGAGCTTCTAGCGGAAACCGGTTCGAAACAGCGATGGATACCGTGATTTGGGTCGCGACCGCGTTCATGGCGCTGACATCCGAAAGGTTGACCATCACAGCTTTGTATCCCAAGTGTTTTAGGGGCATGTAGCTGAGGTCAAAATGCACGCCCTCGATGAGCAGGTCAGTGGTCACAACAGTTTTTTTGTCCTTGAAATCCAGTACGGCGGCATCATCGCCGATTCCCTTTTCGGTGGAGGCGTTCGAGATGGAAAAACTCTGGGTCAAATGGTCGATTAGGCCGAATTCGCCAAGTTCTTCAAGGGAGGTTCGTTCTTGATTTTTGTCTTCTAACATCCTACAAAAATAGGGGATTTGATGTCATTTTCTAAGTTGACATAACATGAATCGAGATGATGCGCGAATTCCGATATGTTCCGGTTCAATAGTCATAGGTACGCAGTAGGGAAATCCAAGACTTGATTGTTCTCTTATTGAGAAAGCGTTAAGAATCAAGTCGGTATTGAAGATAATCGAACGATTGTGAATCAAAATTCTACACACCCAATTGAAAACAGTCCCTTAGAAATAATATCTTTACTAGAAATAACTTTCCCATGAAATACGTCCAATTTTTTCTGTTGGCGCTGATGATGTTCTTCGGATGCAAGTCGGACGACAACGAATTGGTACCTGATGATGGAAAGCCCGACATCGAAGATCCGGACCCGGTAGAAGAGGTTTTGACCGGGTTTACCCCTTGACAAAACGGGATGGCCGGCATCTATCCGTGTAATGGCTATGATTTTTTAGGCCGTGTTACATTGGATGATTTCGAAGCGGAATCCGGAAACGACAGCTGGGGATGGACGGATGCATCTACCGGAAAAGAGTATGCCATCATGGGCCTTGATAACGGTACCGCCTTT
>JBAUIP010000166.1:0-11355 GCA_049683055.1 Pricia sp. | reverse complement strand
GGCTACCATTGCTATTCCATTCCCTAATGCAAAAAACATCTACTAAAACTTTCTATCCGGCATAAAAGCAGAAATATCCATTGAAGTCTTCTTGCCGTCGATAATTTCGGAGACCAGTTTGCCTGTGGCCGGGCCGAGGCTCCACCCCATCATCGCGTGGCCGGTGGCGAAGGTGAGGTTTTTGATGTCTTTCGACCGACCGATGTAAGGAAGGCCGTCGGGGCTTACCGGGCGCAGGCCTGTCTTGGCATCGGCGATTTCATCCTCGGTAATTTCCAGTTCGGGATAGAATTTTTTGGCGCCGTTGGCGATGGCAAGGACTCTTTCTTTTTTAATATCGTCGTTGATACCCGAAAATTCCATGGTGCCGGCGAATCGGGTGAATCCCTTCATCGGGGTGACGGCCATGCTGGCTTCCATCAAGATGGCGGGCATTTTGATTCCCGTTGGACGGGACACGTTGATTCGATAGCCTTTTCCGGCCTGTAAGGGAAGCGTGATATTGAGCTTTTTCGATAGCGTTCCACTCCAAGAGCCGGCGGCGAGTACAATTTCATCGGCGCTGTAACTACCTTCCGACGTACTCACTCCATTTATTCTGCCTTGGGACAATGACAGGTCGAGCACCTCTTCGTTGGTTCGGACGCTTACCCCGGCTGCCCGTAAAAAAGCCAACAGCTTGGGCATGAACTCGGTAGGCGTGGTATGACCATCGCATTCATAATGAATGGCGCCCTTTGCATCGACCTTAATATCAGGCTCGATGGCATCTAGTTGCGATTTGTTCAGTTCAGAGACTTCCAACCCCAAAAAACCGGCCTTATTCGCCACTTCCATTTCGTGTTCAAAGGCTTTGTCCGTTTTGTACATCATGAGGAGTCCTTTGCGTTCCAAATGGAAATCGCCCATGTCGCCGGAGGATTTCATATCCTCATACAGCTCGCGGCTCAGAATGTTAATATCCCTGATGACCGGAATGGCCTTCTCCACTTTGGCCGAAGTGGATGATTTATGGAAATACCACGCCCATTTGAAAAAGTCCAGATCCCAGCGGGGCTGAATGTAAAAAGGACTTGAGGAATTGAACATCCATCGAATTCCCTGTGCAATTTTACCGGGCGAGGCCATCGGGATGATGTGGCTGGGAGTAATGTAGCCGGCGTTGACGAAGGATGCCCCCGAGGTAATATCGCCCTTATCGATAACGGTGACCTGATGGCCCTCTTTTTGTAGAAAATAGGCGGAGCTTAATCCCACGATGCCTCCGCCAATGATGATGATATTCATTAATTCGAAAATTTGTCGATTTGAAGACTTGGTGTTCTGAACACGTTTGGAAAACAACTATTTCCAGATTGCTTCATTTTCAAATCTTCAAACCATTATATTACCTGAAACCCATACGCATACGGGTCGTTGTCGTCGATGGTAATCGTATTATGACCGAATATCGTTGCCGAACCTTTAATACTGGGAACGATGGCCGGTAATCCCGCCAAATCGCACTCCTCCTCTACCCTTCCGATAAACTGGGAACCGATAAAGCTTTCGTGGATAAAGTCTTCGCCCACTTTTAGCTTTCCCTTCGCGTGCCACTGAGCCATCCGCGCCGAAGTACCGGTGCCACAGGGGGAACGGTCGATTGCCTTGTCGCCGTAAAACACCGCGTTACGGGCGGTGGCTGTATCCGATAGGGTATCGCCCTCCCATAAAATATGGCTGACATCACGAATGGTGTCGTTCTCGGGATGTACGAACCGGTCCGGATATTTTTGGTTGATGGTTTCCCGGATTTCCTGACTGAACTGAATCAACTTACCCGCTGTCATATCCTGAACCCCCGAAAAATTGGGTTGTTTATCGATGATGGCGTAAAAATTCCCACCATAGGCCACATCGAATACCAGTTCGCCCAGAACCGATGAAATGACCGTGAGTTCCGTGGCCGCAAGATACGATTTTACGTTGGTCAGCTTGACCCACTCCACCTTCTCGCCCACTTGTCCGTATTCGATGGGCACGAGTCCCGCTGGGGTTTCCATCCGGATTTTCCCTGGTTTACGCGGATGCAACAACCCTTCCTCGATACCTATAGTAATAGCCCCGATGGTCCCGTGGCCGCACATAGGCAAACAACCACTGGTCTCGATAAACAGGATGCCGAAGTCGTTTCTCGGGTCGGATGGCGGATAAAAGATGCTACCGCTCATCATATCGTGGCCCCGGGGTTCGAACATGAGTCCTTTCCGAATCCAGTCGTACTCCCGCAGAAAATGCTGTCTCTTTTCGCTCATATCCGCGCCCTGCAGTTCGGGGCCGCCTTGGGCCACTACCCTAACTGGATTGCCCGCGGTATGGGCGTCAATACAGACGAACGTATTTTTGGACATATGGCAACTATAATTCTTGTGTCGATTCGATGTATGCATTGATCCGCCGCTCCAAAATGGGAAGGGTAACCGTACCCTGCTCCAATATAATCTCATGAAACCGCCGTATATCAAATTTGGGACCTAGCATTTTATCGGCTTTTTGGCGTAATGACCGTATTTTCAGTTCGCCCATTTTATAGGAAATCGCTTGGCCCGGCCAGGCGATGTAACGATCGGTCTCGGTATTTACTTCGTGCTCCGAAAGTGCCGTGTTGGACAGCATGTACTTTACCACCTGCTCCCTGGTCCAATCTTTGTCGTGGATACCGGTATCGACGACCAGCCTACAGGCGCGCCACATTTCGTAGGTCAGCTTTCCGAATTGCTCATAAGCAGTGGTATAAATGCCCATTTCATTGGCCAAAAATTCGGTGTAGAGCGCCCATCCTTCGCCGTAAGCGGACAGGTAAAGGTCTTTCCGGAACTGGGGAATACTATCCCCGAGCTCACGGTTCAGCGAACCCTGGAGATGATGTCCGGGTACGGCCTCGTGGGCGGTCAAGGACGGTAAGGTGTACAAGGGTCGGCTCTCCAACTTAAAGGTGTTGACCAGATACCAACCGGGTTCCGTTTCGCTGGATGAACCGGAATAGCGCCCTCCTGTATATTTCGGGGCAATCGCATCGGGTACTTTTTTTACACCGTAAGGCCGTCGGGGCAAGGTCTCAAAATATTTCGGCAGTTCGGCATCGATTCGCTTGGCGATATCCCGTGCCGTGGCTAGAAGTGCTTCTCCTGAGGATGCATAAAATTGGCTATCGGTACGCAAGAAGTTCAGAAAATCGGCAAAACTTCCCTCAAAGCCTGTTTTTTTTATGATGGCTTCCATCTCGGATTTTATCCGTGCCACTTCTTCGAGTCCGATATTGTGGATATCGTCGGCCGTATATTCCGAGGTGGTGGTGTAGTAGTCGATTCGATTTTGGTAGAATTCGTTGCCATTTGGGGTGTTGGAAACTCCCAAACTTTCTCGCGTATTCGGGATATACTCTTCCTCAAAAAAAGTTTTGATTTTTTTAAAGGATGGTACTACATCCTCCTGAATCTTTTTCTTTGCCTCTTGCAAGACGGAATCCTTTTGTGCTTTGGTCAAACTAGCTGGTAGGGATTTGAACGGGGCGTAAAACTCACTTTCCTTAAAATCCGATACGATATGCTGGTCGTAAGTGGACTCATATCCCTCAAAAATAATCTTGGGCTGGGAGATGCCTTTTTCAAGTCCCCCGCTGATAAAAGCCAGTTGTTGCTCTGTGAAATGGGGAATATCGCCTAGCATATTCAGGTAGTCCTTGGCATCTTTGTAACTCAAAATGGGTCGGATGCGGTAGTTCAGGTTTAGGTGGAAGCCCTGATCGGCCTGTATGGGATTGAGGTGCATTTCAAAGCTATGCTCGTCCACCCTATTTTGAAGGACGAACCGCAGCAGCTCCAAGGAAATGCTTTCCGTTTCGGTAAGCTGCCCTACATCGAGAGAATCGAGCCGCTGCAATTGCTGCCGGGCAAATTCCGCCTTTTGAAGCTCCAAATCGGCTTCATATCTTCCCAAAGTATGCTCATCCCTATCGTACAGCTCAAAATTCTGGACCGTTTGGATAATGGTGTCCAGCTTATCGGAGGCGCGCTCCCTTTCTTGAGCGCTAGATAATCCGCCGAATAAGAGCGTCCCAAAAATCAAAAGCATTATTTTCGATGGTCGGATGGGCATGGCTTTGGATTTGCTTTGGTTTTTATAAGGGTATATGCCCGCTTAAATTTTAGCATTGGTATGCTTCCCGTCCACGATACGGGAAATTTTCAACGGATTATCATTTTTCAACGCATCGGGCAAAGAAGCGGCCGGCCAGTTCTGCAAAGTTACCGGACGCACCCATCTTTTGATTGCGGAAGTACCTACGGAGGTAAACCGGCTGTCGGTGGATGCCGGAAACGGTCCGCCATGCTGCATCGAGGGACAAACCTCTACCCCGGTCGGGACGCCATTAAAAATTAGTCGCCCTACCCTACTCTTTAGGGCATCGACCACCTTACTGTATTTCTTGACTTCATCGGCGCTACCTAGAATGGTTCCGGTCAGCTGGCCTTCCAGGCCGTCCAGTACCTTTTGCAACTCATCGGCATCGGCGCAGCGAACCACTACAGAAAAGGGACCAAATACCTCTTCGTGCAATTTCGGATTTTTCAGAAAATTTAATCCATTTACGGTCAACACTTTCTGCTGGGCCACGTTTGGAGCCACCTCGGATTCATAAGCGGCGACCACATTGGTACCTCCCTGTTTCGAAAGCTCCTGTTTTCCCTGTTCGTATTTTTCATGGATGTTGGGATGCAACATATGGGACGGTTCCAATTTTTCGATTTCTTGGCCCAAGGTGTCGATAAAATGATCCAGCGAAGTGCTTTTTATTCCTAGAATCAATCCGGGATTGGTACAGAACTGTCCCGCACCCAACATAATGGAGCCGGCGTATTGCCCGGCCCAGTCAGCTTCTTTGTCCGAAACGGCCGATGGCAGGGCCACTACGGGATTGATGCTGCCCATCTCGGCAAAAACGGGAATCGGTTCTTTACGCTCATTGGCCAGTTTGTATAAGGCCGTTCCCCCTTTGATGCTTCCCGTAAAGCCAACTCCCTTAATTTGGGGATGCAAGACCAATTGCTGGCCGACCTCGATGCCGCTGCTGTTCAGGTTCGAAAATACGCCGTCGGGCATTCCGGTCCGTTCCGCGGCCTTGATGATTGCAGAGGCAATCATCTCGCCGGTGCCTGCGTGCATGGGGTGGCTTTTAACGATGACCGGACAACCAGCGGCCAGGGCACTGGCCGTGTCACCACCTGCGGTGGAAAACGCAAAGGGAAAGTTGCTGGCCCCGAACACGGCAATCGGACCAATGGGAAACAACATCTTTCGGATATCCAGTTTCGGGTTCGGCTCCCGGTCCGGTTGGGCGGTATCAATGGTCGCCTCAACCCATGAACCTTCCTCAAGCAGCGTGGCAAAAGCCTTCATCTGCCCCATGGTTCGGCCCCGCTCCCCTTTGGCGCGACCCTCGGCTAGACCTGATTCCTTCACATAGGTCTCGATAAGGGGGTCGCCGAGCGCCTCGATTTCTTCCGCGATAGCAGTAAGAAATTCCGCTTTCTTCTTCCCAGAAAAATCCTTGTATACTTGAAAGGCCTTGTGCGCCTTGGTCGCGGCGGCATCGATTTCTTCCTTGGTCGCTTCGTGGAACGTCCACTTCGTTTTCAGGTTCAGTTTGGGGTCAAAAGTGGAATAGGTGTCGCTGCCTTTGGCGGAGAGTTCATTTCCGATATAGTTCTTTCCGGTAATCATTGTGTTCTAGTTTTAGGTTCCCACCAATATAGCGGAAGGGGATGAAAAATGATGTTAAGATGCTCATAAGACGAGACCATTGATAAATGGCTTGCTAAGATTTTTGGGAATCCCGGTATTGGGCAACCAACGATTGGCCGGTTCAGTGAGGTCGGGTCTGTCTTTCGGTGAGTCTTTGTCTCCTTATTCACGTGCTTGCCATTGCATCCAAATGCTTATAATCGGGAAGCTCGGGTCGGGTCTTTAATGAGTCATCGATAACCTTCTGCACCCTTTTCCGTTCCTCACCATGAAGCTTAAGCCTTGGTTTCCGTACGTTTTCAGTTCCGATGCCAGTGGCCACCTCGGCCATTTTAATGTTCTGTACCAACTGTGGACTGATGTCAAGCTCCAATAAGGGAAGGAACCAGCGATAGATTTCGGTCGCTTCCTTGGCCCGACCCGCTTTCGCCAATTCGTAGATGGCCACCGTCTCGGCAGGAAAGGCACATACCAGTCCCGCAACCCATCCGTCCGCCCCGATGAGCAGGCTTTCCAAGGCCAGGGGATCCACCCCACACAATACCTTGAGCCGATTTCCGAAGCGGTTATGCAATCTCCCTATATTAATGATATCTCGCGTAGATTCCTTGACCGCCTGAATATTGTCCAACGTCAGCAACTCTTCGAACATCTCGGGAGTCACCTCTATTTTATAATCCACGGGGTTATTGTAGATCATCACCGGCAGGTCGGTACTCTTTGCGATTTCCTTAAAATATTCGACCGTTTCATGGTCCGTTGATTTATAGCGCATGGGGGGCAATATCATGAGTGCGTCCGCACCACTTTTTTGGGCTTTTTCCGCCTCTGCGATTGCGACCTTGGTCGCTTGCTCTGCAATGGTCATCACTACGGGAATTTTTCCCTCAACGAGTTGCACGGTTTCCTTGATCAATTCCACCTTCTCCTCCGAAGTCAGCGTACTGGCCTCCCCAAGCGAACCTCCAAGTACGATACCATGTACCCCGGCCTCTACCTGCGCTTTGATGTTTTTGCCGAACATTTCAAGGTCGAGCGTATCCTTGTCCGTAAATTTTGTTGTTACTGCGGGCATTACCCCTTGCCATTCGAATTGCATACTGTCTTGTTTTAGGATTCAGCTTTGACAAAAATAACGGCCAACCACTGAAAATTTTAATAGGATGTTATCTATGTTTGAGCATATGTTAACCGTTTGGTTGCCAATTTAGCGAAAATTAGAAATAAATTGGCTTAAATCACTCCGATAATGCGACGGAAAAACCATCAAAATAGTAAAGGCGAATAATCTAAAGATTTTTGAAACTTAAAGCCGGTCAAAATAGGTCCGTTCGTATACCGTGTTCATTCTCTTTTCCCTATTTTTGCCGCATCTTGAACAAATAATCCTATCAAAATGAAAAATCTGGCTTTCTTGGTTTTCGGGCTGGCAATGGCCTGCAATTCCTCACAAAAGACGGTGTCGGAACCCTCCCAAGACACTGCCCCGGTACAAGTATCCAATCCCACCCAATTCGCTGAAACCATCACGGAGGCCGAATTAAAAGAACATTTGTATACGTACGCCTCCGATGAGTTCGAAGGTAGGGAAACGGGAAAGCCGGGCCAAAAGAAGGCGGTGGAATATCTTCAGGCCGAATATAAAGCGCTCGATATACCGGCCGCGCAATCCGACGGAGATTATTTTCAGGAAGTGCCTTTGGAACTTAGCAATCTTCCCAACGGGGCCGTGACCATTGACGGAAAAGAATATGCCCTTGGTGAAAGCCTGTTGACTTTTTCCAAAGCGGAAGGCACCTACGATAATATTGCTTACATGGGATACGGCATCGAAGAGGATGGCTATTCGGATTATGAAGGGATGGATGTCGAGGGAAAAGCCATTTTGGTCAAGACCGGGGAACCGATGAACGAAGATGGAACTTTTATGCTGTCCGGCTCCGACGAGAAATCCGTTTGGAGCAACATGTCCGAATCCATCGGGAAGCGGATGGAACTGGCCAAGAGCAAGGGCGCCTCGGCGGTATTCTACTTTGACGAAGAAAATTTCGCACGTTTCAAGAGCCGGTTCGATTATATGAAGAACAATGATGGCGGTAGGATGCAGTTGGCCGATGATGATGATGGCGATTTTGCCAGTTTCTTTATTGATGCCGAAATGGCCAAGGCACTGTTGCCGGATATCGAAACGAAAAGCTCCCCCGAATCCCTAGCTGTGGATATGAACATCGCCATCCAAAGCGAGAACGAGCAAGTGGATTCGGAGAACGTAGTGGCTTTTATCAAAGGTTCCGAAAAACCGGAGGAATATCTTGTTATTTCATCCCATCTGGATCATATCGGTATTTCCGGGGACGGACAGATCAACAACGGCGCCGACGACGATGGCTCCGGTACCGTCGCCCTGTTGGAAATCGCGGAGGCCTTCAAAAAGGCTGCCGAAGCGGGACAAAGTCCGAAAAGATCCGTAGTCTTTCTACATGTAACGGGGGAGGAAAAGGGACTGCTAGGTTCTCGATACTATACGGATTTCGACCCTATATTTCCCTTGGAAAATACCGTAGCGAACCTCAACATCGATATGATCGGCCGTATCGACCCGAAGCGCGAGGGCGACCGTAACTATCTTTACTTGATAGGCTCCGACAAGTTGAGTACCGACCTGCACGAGCTGTCCGAGGCGGTGAACGAAAAATATGTCAACATGGAGTTCGATTATACCTACAACGACGAAAACGACCCGAACCGTTTCTATTACCGTAGCGATCATTACAATTTTGCCAAGAACGACATTCCGATTATCTTCTATTTCAACGGTACCCACGCCGATTACCATAAACCTAGCGATACCGTAGAAAAAATCAATTATGACCTGCTGGAGAACCGTACGCGTTTGATTTTCTACACGGCTTGGGAAATAGCGAACCGCGACGAGAAGGTGGTAGTCGATAAGGCGAGCAAATAACATCCCATTTATTTTGAGGAATCCCTCAAAAAAAATTAACTTTGCGCCCTCAATACGCTCAAGCCTGCCGTGAACTTTTTTCCTTAAGGCAAGAACGTAAAAATGGTGGTTGTAGCTCAGCTGGTTAGAGCGCTTGATTGTGGTTCAAGAGGTCGCCGGTTCGAAACCGGTCTTCCACCCAAATAGTAATTTATAGTCCCGTGTTCCCGCGGGACTTTTGTTTTTTGACCGACTTTCTCCAGAATATCCTTGAACTCTAGTCACGCTGAGGCGGGAATTTTTGTATTTATGACCGTTGCGATATAAAACTCCGACGAAATACATCCTTCCCTAGACAAAACATACAAAATCAGGGGTTTCACAACATAAATTGCGGATAGTTGACCTGAACGACTAATTTCGTTAGTCCGTAATCCCCTTATAATGAGCAAGGTCAAAGACAATTTTCCAAAACCATCCTATCGCTGGAAAAGGTACCTGCTTCTAACGGGGCTCATCCTATTATTCCATCAAACCCATCAAGCCCAGCAGAAGGTCAAGGATAGTTTGATGGTGCAAATCAAAAAAAGAGGCGCATCCCCCAAAATCAGTCCCAAGGACACCGTATACATTGACCTGCTCAACGCCTTGGGAAGTGAGCTCCGGTTTTACAAGAGCGACAGCCTGCTCAACCTATCCCATCAAGCCCTAAAGTTTAGCCGGTCTATCGACTATAAAACCGGAGAAAATATGGCCCTTATAGGCTTGGGCGACTACCATTCCGACAAAGGTTCCCACGAAAAAGGCATTCAATATTATTGGAAAGCGCTCGAACTGGGGAAAGAGATTGAAAATCATCAATTAAGTCTTATAGCCAAAAGTTCCCTCGCCGGGGAATACGCATATCAAGGAGATTATGCCAAAGCGCTGACCGGATATCTTGAAGGCATCGACATGGCAAAGGTCTCTGGCGATTCTTTGATGTTGTCCATCATGAACGAAAATATTGCGAGCCTGTACAGCGCACAAAAAGACTATGCACAGGCGCTCGAATTCTACGATAAGGTCAAAAAAATCAATCAAAAACTAGGCAACGAAATATCGTCCGCCGAGACCATGAGCAACGTAGCCTCGCTCTATGCCGACATGGGCGAGCTGGAATATGCCATGTACAATGCGAACAGCAGTATCGGAGTTTTCGAGAAACACGAGATTATCGACTGGCTCGCGTACGCCTACGAAATCAAGGGCAAGGTGTATTTGAAGGAAAAGAAGTTCAAATGGGCCATTTATTGGTACAACCAGAGCGAAATGCTCCATAATAAATTGCAGGACGATCGTGCCAAAATTGATCTTTTGAACGGAATGGCAGAGGCCTATCTCGGGCTTGAGCAGGATAGTATTTCGGAGCGATACGCGCTGGAAGCCTTCGAAATATCGGACCGAATACAATTCAAGGAAGGACGGCAAAAATGCGCCAAGACTCTTTACAAGGTCAATAAGAACAAGCGGGATTTTGCGACCGCGTTGGAATACCATGAGCTGTACCAAACCTTGTCCGACACCCTTTCACGTGACGAGAACAAGAAAAGCCTGACCATGCTCAAGACCAAAATAGAACATGAAAAGCAAAAGGAAGATCTGATCGAGGAAAACAGGAAGCAGTTGGCCGAGCAACGAAGTTATGTATACGCCGCCCTAATTATTCTCCTCATTTTTGTCGGAGTCACCTTTTTGGTGCGCAGGAGTGAACGAATCCAGAAACACCTCAACACCGAGTTAAAGGGTAAAACTACCGATTTACAAAAAAGCGAGCAAGAACTACGCGAAATCAACCGCACCAAAGACAAGCTCTTTTCCATCATCGGTCACGATCTTCGTGGGCCTATCGGGGCGTTTCAAGGCCTGTTGAAACTTTTTAAAGACGGTGATATCGGACAGAACGAATTCTTGGAATACATACCCAAACTGCGCCACGATATTGATCATATTTCGTTTACCCTGAACAATCTTTTGACTTGGGGCCATACCCAGATGAACGGTGCGGTAACCAAACCCTCGGTGGTATCATTAGGGTCCGTGGTCAAGGATAACATTCATCTGTTGTCTGAAATTGCGGAAAATAAATCCATAAAACTGGTCAGCCAAATCGCAACGAATACGATGGTATGGTCCGACAGCGACCAAATCGACATCGTGGTTCGAAACCTGATCAGCAACGCGCTGAAATTTACGCCCCAAAACGGCATGGTGACCATTGTAGCAGAGGAAAAGAATAAAGAATGGCAGGTCTCCATTCGGGATACGGGTATAGGCATGGACGCCAAGACCGTGGAAAAAATCTTTTCGGTGAACGCCAATCATACTACATACGGTACCAACAACGAAAAAGGCACCGGATTGGGATTATCGCTCTGCAAGGAGATGGTCGAGAAAAACGGCGGAAGAATCTGGGTCGAGAGTCTGCTGCGTAAAGGAAGTACCTTTCACTTTACGGTGGCGAAGGCGAAAAAGTCGTACCGAAAGACGGGGTGATGCTTACAAGCGGTTGAGGCTGCCAGGGAAAGTTTATGGTTAAAGAATCATATAGGCGCCGATTGTAACGTTCTGCATCGACAGTTTACGGT
>JBAUIP010000165.1:0-3512 GCA_049683055.1 Pricia sp. | reverse complement strand
ATGTATGACCTTTTCTTAATTGGGATGATTTTGAAATAAGTACATTTTCAAATTGTCAAACTGCCTCGTCTTTCTGTCCCATCATCATCAAAAAGGCTTTTAGGAATGCGTCGATATCCCCGTCCATTACGGCATCCACGTTTCCGGTCTCATGGGTTGTCCGAACATCCTTGACCAATTTGTAGGGATGCATCACATAGTTGCGAATCTGCGAACCCCACTCGATACTCATTTTGGAGGACTCGATCTCGTCCCGCGCTTCCATCTTTTTACGTAGCTCGATTTCGTATAACTGGGATTTCAGCATCTTCATCGCCGTGGCCCGGTTGTCGTGCTGGGAACGGGAATCGGAACAGGATATCTGGATGCCGGTCGGATGGTGTACCAACTGCACTTTCGTCTCGACCTTGTTCACATTTTGCCCCCCCGCACCGCTGGAGCGTGCAGTTGTAATGGTATAATCAGCGGGATTGATATCGACCTCGATACTGTCATCCACTAGGGGATAGACATAAACCGAAACAAAGGAGGTATGCCGCTTGGCATTGCTGTCGAAAGGAGAAATGCGCACCAGCCGATGTACCCCGTTTTCGCCCTTGAGCCATCCAAAGGCATAATCGCCGTCGATTTCCAAGGTGACGGTCTTGATGCCGGCCACATCGCCTTCCTGATAGTTGAGTTCCTTGACCTTATAGCCATTCTTTTCGGCCCACATCATGTACATCCGCATCAACATGGCCGCCCAATCGCAGCTTTCGGTACCTCCGGCACCAGCGGTAATCTGTAGCACGGCGGGAAGTTCGTCGCCTTCTTCCGAAAGCATGTTCTTGAACTCCAGTTTTTCGATGAGGTTCAGGGTCTTGTCGTACTGCTTTTCGACCTCGTTCTCTTCGATTTCGCCCTCTTCCTGAAACTCCAGTAGCACCTCGAGGTCGTTCACGGCGGTCTTGGCGGCATTGAAGTCATCGACCCACTGTTTTTTGGATTGGATGAACTTCATGTGCGCCTGCGCGGTCTGGGGATTGTCCCAAAAATCGGGGGCGAGGGTCTTTTCCTGCTCGTTCTCTATTTCTATGATTTTCGCATCGACGTCAAAGATACCTCCTTAACGCACCGAGGCGATCCTGTAGACCTTTGAAAAGGTCTGTTGTGATTGTCATGTTATTTTAATTTGGAGTTTTACCAGGAAGCAAAAATAGTGTTTCCATCCGAGAAGTTGAACGGAAGGATTCAGATGTTACTCTCGATTGCGCTCGAAGTGACCATTCGCACGATTGTTAATTTATGGTTTGAAATCTTACCGTTGCTAATGACCCTGCTGCTGCTGGGTTTGCCGCTGTTGGCTTTGCTGCGGTTGACTTCGCTAGTGTTGGCTTTGTTGCTGCTGGCTTTGCTGCTGTTGACTTTGCTGCTGACTCGATTGCCGTTGACTCTGCTGCTGCTGACCTTGTTTTTGCTGATTCTGCCCTTGATCCTGCTGTTGATTGCTGCGGCGTTCATTTTCGGGTAGCTTTTCCGCCAAAACTTTTACCGTATGTATGGTTTCATTTTTACCGGTGGTGTAGACGACGCCCCGTAATGGGGAGCAATCGTTATAGTCCTTTCCGTGGGCGATTTTGATGTGGTTAGTGTTGGCGAGCAGGTTGTTGGTCGGATCAAAACCGACCCAGCCGATCTGTGGAATAAAGGCTTCGGCCCATGCGTGCATCTGTGAATCGCCGAAAAACCCGTTGCCCTGATGCAGGTATCCGGAGACATATCTTGTGGGAATTCCGTTTCGCCGGGCCAACGCGCAGAACAAATGGGTGAAATCTTGGCAGACACCATGCCGTTTTTCTATGATTTCGTCGAGCAAAGTGTCGACGTCGGTTACATCGGTCTTAAAATAGATATGGGTATAGGTCCACAAATTCAGGGCCTGAAGATTTTCGAAAATGGATTTATCGGTGTCAAGGATAAAGGCGTCCCTATTTTTTTCGGGAAGATGGGTAAAACGGGTAGGCTTTAAAAACGCCTCAAAATCCACTTTAAAGTCCAGTTGGTCGAGACGTTCAAAGTCTTTTGAAACATCCTCGTCCGGCATAAAATCAAAAGGATTTACTTCCTTTTTAATCAGCGTAAAATGGGCCTCAAAGGAAATCTCCTTGAATTTTTGTTTCGGACTGATTCGAATGGTCTGAAAACCATATCCATTAAGGCTGAATTCGGTTGGGACGTTCAGCGAGTTGCTGAATTCAATCCCAATAAAATCCTGATTATCATTTTTTTGCGGAATGATCAAAAATTGCCAATGTGCATCGTTCACCCAGTTTTCATAGGTGTTTTCAGCGGTATAGGTAATGGAATATTCTAGCGGCATTGCAGATGGAATAGAAATGATGAAATTAGTCTTTCTTTGGCGTTCAAGCCTATTTTTTCATGATGAACTTCATTTGGTATAGCCGATGATTCGAAACTCAAAAAATCTAGAATTGTTATTCCGGAAAGAGGGAACTCGTCTTGGGTCCATCTACAAGAAAGACCGAAAAGTGTTCAATAGTTGAAAAACTCCTTCTCCATTTTTTGTCCGATTTCCGCTAAATTGTTCAAAATGTTCTCGATAAAACTTTGAATATCCTCCTCGATTTCCTGGATGTACTTGAACTCGTATTCCGACCGGACCCGGCCGACTAAAAATGCCGTGGAGGTCTTGTCGTAATTTTTGCTGGGGTCGAGTACCTTGATATGGTGATAGACCTGGTTCAGGCTGTTCATGACCGATCGGGGGCAATTGGGGTTGAGAATCAGGAATTCCAAAGTCGAAATACTGGTTGGGGTCTTTCTATAGAAACGGCGCATCATATCATACGATTCCGCGCATTTTAACAAGGTAGTCCATTCAAAACTGTTTTTGAACTTGTCACCATAACTTCCACCGGATTGCAGGGCATCGTGATGTTTGGCGTTGATCATCCTGATAATCTGGGTGGCCCTCTCAATGTTGACGCCCATCATGATGATGGCATAAATCTCATCATGTAATAGCGTACCCCGCATCTTACCGCGCAGAATAGCGGTCATCTCGGCCACGTTGACCGTAAAATCGTGTAGGCCACTTTTTACGAAAGTATCCACATTATAGTTCAGGACAAAATGATAGAATTTGTTGATGGCCTCGTAGAGTTCGGTCGATATCAGATCTCGCGCGCTGTTGGCATTTTCCCGTGCGTATTTTACGTTGTTGATGATAGAGAAAGCATATTCCGGATCCAACCCGACCTTGTGTAGCACCTGTTCCTCATTGAGTTCGGCGGAATCGTCTTTCTCCGGGTCCCCGACCATAAAGAGCATGGAACGTAAAACAAATTGACGGGATTGGGATAACTGATTCGGCGCATCGAGCGATGAAAAATAATTTACGTTCATATAACGCGCAATGTGTTCGGAACGTTCGATATAACGGCCCATCCAGAAAAGGTTGTTGGCAACTCGTGCTAGCATTTTTAAGTAGTGGTTAAAAGTTAATATATAAT
>JBAUIP010000164.1:0-8302 GCA_049683055.1 Pricia sp. | reverse complement strand
ACGTAGTGAAGGTCTTACAGGAAACCGGCCACGAAAACACACTACTGGTCGTTTCGGCCATGGGCAAGACCACCAACGCCATGGAAGCGGTCGTGGATGCCTATTTTCAGGACAGGGCCGAGCTGCCTTCCGCCGTTCAGGAAACGATGCAGTATCACGATAGTTTGCTCAAGAATCTATTCGACAATCAAAGGCATCCTGTTTTTCAGCAGGTAAAGCAATTGTTCGACGAAGTACAGGGTTTTCTGGCCTGGAACAAATCCCCAAAATACAATTTTGTCTACGATCAAGTGGTCGGCTACGGGGAGCTGATATCCACTACGATTATCAGCGCCTATTTGAACGAAATCGGCATCCGGAACAATTGGTTGGACGTTCGGGACTTTATCAAGACCAATGACAGCTACCGCGACGTCTCCGTCAACTGGGAAAAGACGCAGGAGAGGGTTTCCCAAGGTATTGATACCGCCAAACTGAACATTACCCAAGGTTTTTTGGGCAGCGACGACAACAACTTTACCACGACCTTGGGCCGCGAGGGCTCCGACTACACGGCGGCGATATTGGCTTTTTGCCTGAACGCCACATCCGTTACCATTTGGAAAGATGTGCCGGGCGTGCTGAACGCCGACCCCCGCTATTTTGAGGAGACCCAACTTTTGAACAATATATCCTATCGGGAGGCCATCGAACTGGCTTTCTATGGGGCATCCGTTATTCATCCGAAGACCTTGCAGCCATTGCAGCAAAAGGAGATTCCCCTACACGTCAAATCATTCCTGCATCCATCGAATCCGGGAACCACTGTGGGTAAAGGAATCGGAATTGAGCCTGAAGTGCCATGTTTTATCGTCAAAAAGAACCAAGTGCTGATGAAACTATCCTCCTTGGATTTTTCCTTTATTGTTGAGGACAGTATCAGTGCGCTTTTTAAACTTTTTCATGAGCACAAGATGAAGGTCGATCTCATCCAGAATTCCGCCATCAGCTTTTCCGTCTGCGTCGACAATCGCTTCGGACGGTTGCAGGAACTCTTGCAGCATTTGCAGCGCCGCTTCAATGTGGTATGCCACGAAGGGGTATCTCTCTATACTATCCGCCATTTTGATGAAAAGGCCATTGCATCCCTACAAAACGGACATGAGGTATTGTTGGAACAGCGTGGAAAGGAGACCTTGCAGTTGGTTGTAAAATAGTCTTTTGCCTTTCATTTTGCTATCTTCGCCCTCTCCTAATCGATAACACCAAGGTATGGGTCTTGTGACCGCAAAGGAAGTGGCCAAAGCGATCAAGGTCGATAAATACGGCTTTTTGGGTACTTTTATAGGATGGTCTCTCATGCACATTACCCGACTTTCGGGCATTAATTCGGTCTACGATTCCATCGATCACCATAAGGGAACCGCCTACGCGGATGCCATCTTGGAACACTACCAGATCGACTACGAAATTCCCGAAGATGATTTCAAGCGTCTACCTAAGGATGGGGCGTACATCACCATTTCCAACCACCCCCTTGGGGCCATCGATGGTATTCTGTTGTTCAAATTACTGGCCGAAAAACGCCCCGACTATAAAATCATGGGAAACTTTCTGCTACACCGGATGGTGCCTCTTGCTCCCTATATCATTCCCGTAAATCCGTTCGAGGGCCGGAAGGATGTCAAAAGTAGTATCGCCGGATTCAAAAGTGCCCTGTCGCACCTTAGAGAAGGACATCCATTGGGGATTTTTCCGGCCGGGGAAGTTTCCACACATAGAGATGAAAAGCTGATTGTTGATCGGCCCTGGGAGGTAGCCGCCCTGAAATTGATCCGCAAGGCCGAGGTTCCGGTCGTTCCCATTTATTTTCACGCGCGTAACAGCAAGTTGTTCTACCGGCTGGCCAAAATTAGCGATGTGTTCCGTACCGCCAAAATACCTTCCGAGGTGTATTCCCAGCGGTACCGGCCGATCAAAGTGCGCATCGGGCAGCCGATTTCGGTAGAGACCCAAAACGAACAGGAAACGCTGGAGGAGTATACCGACCTGCTGCGCCGTAAAACTTATATTCTGTCCAACGCTTACGAAAAAGAGCGGCTGATCGATCAATTGCCCTCCACGCTTAAACTTCCCAAGCAGCCCCGAAAAATCGCCAAGGCTGTTCGTACCGAACTGATTCAGGGCGAAATCGAAAAACTGGTCGAAAAAGATCGGCGCATGGTGCAGAGCAAGAACTATGAGGTATTTCTGGCCCCCGCGAAAGAAATGCCTTTTACCCTTCAAGAGATTGGGCGGCAGCGCGAGATTACCTTTCGGGAAATCGGGGAGGGTACCAATAATTCCATCGATATCGACAAGTTCGACGCGTATTACCACCATATGTTTTTGTGGGACAATGAGGCCAAGGTCATCGCCGGGGCCTATCGAATGGGGCTCGGCTCGGAGATTTTCGCCGCGCATGGCATCAATGGATTTTATTTACAGGACCTCTTTCGGTTCGAGCCCGAACTGTTTCCCATGATGCGCCAGTCCATCGAAATGGGTCGGGCCTATATTATGAAAGAGTACCAGCAGAAACCGATGCCGCTATTTTTACTTTGGAAGGGCATCGTACATACCACGTTGCGGCATCCGGAGCATAAATATCTCATCGGGGGTGTCAGCATCAGCAACCAGTTCTCGAATTTCTCCAAGTCGCTGATGATCGAGTTTATGAAAAGTAACTATTGGGATCCTTATGTTGCCCAGTACGTCCGCCCCAAAAAAGAGTTCAAGGTCAAGCTCAAGGATGCGGACAAGGAGTTCGTTTTCGACGAGACCCAGGCCGACCTGAACAAGTTCGACCGTATGATCGACGAGGTCGAACCCGGCAACCTGCGCTTACCGGTACTCATTAAAAAATACATCAAACAGAACGCCAAGGTCGTCGCCTTCAACGTCGACCCGCTCTTCAACAACGCTGTAGACGGACTCATGTACATCAAGATAGCGGACCTGCCCGAAAGCACGGTCAAACCGGTCATGGAGGAATTTCAGGCAGAGCTGGAACGGAAGTTTCTCGAGAACGGCCAAGATGGAATAAGCCGGGCTCAAGAGGGAACTGAACCAAAGGGAACTAAATAAGATAAGGAGTAGATTTAGATGTGAATTCCCATTTGGGTACCGGTCTTGGGGTAGCCTATCACCCCATAAAAAGGATATCAAAATAAACGAATACGCTCGATTCGGACAGTTTCAATATACCCGATACATCAATCGAAACAGAAAAAACCGTTTATGAGCCTATATTTTGTTTATCATAAAGTTACTTTATATAAAACAATTTTATGAAAGTTATTTTCTTAT
This sequence comes from Pricia sp., assembly GCA_049683055.1. Lineage (GTDB taxonomy): Bacteria > Bacteroidota > Bacteroidia > Flavobacteriales > Flavobacteriaceae > Pricia. The sequence goes on along the minus strand of JBAUIP010000164.1, from coordinate 4,975 downwards.
TTGCTATTGCTGCAATGTTACATCAAAACGATTCATTGGTGCTCTTTGAGAGCGGTCAAGATTCTTTGTCCGGCTGGTATATCCAAGATGATGTAGTAATGGGTGGCGTATCCGAAGGGCACATGCGCTTGAACGATACGGGCAACCTCCTTTTTTCGGGCACAGTGCGCTTGGAGAACAACGGTGGATTTTCCTCCATTCACCAACGGATGTCCAAGAAGGAAGTATCCGACTTCACCCACGTAATTCTGAAGGTCAAGGGAGATGGAAAAGCCTATCAATTCCGAATAAAGAGTAACGACGACGAACGACATTCCTATGTTAAGGATTTTGAGACCTCGGGTGATTGGGAGACCATCCAATTACCGTTGAAGGATTTTTATCCCGTTTTTCACGGAGAGACTTTAGACAAGCCTAATTACGCTGGCGATACTATGACCGATGTAGGAATTTTGATAGGAAACGGGCGTAAGGAGAATTTCGAATTGGAAATAGAACGTATTTTTTTAAAATAGTTTGTTTAATGTTTTGTTAATTAAATTAAACACAAATTTAATCCCTGTATATTTAGGGTGAACTTAAAAACACAATTATGAGAATTTTGAAAACATTGAGTATCCTGGCAATATCAGGAGTGCTGTTCGCATCTTGCGGGGAGCAGAAAAAGGAAAAAGAGATGGATCAGGAAGCGGCACCGGAAACTTCGGAAGCGATGGCCATGGAAGAACAGGCTGAGCCCAACATCGTAGAGGTAGCTTCCGGCAACGATAATTTTTCGACTTTGGTCGCCGCTGTCAAAGCCGCGGAATTGGTAGAGACGCTTAGCGGAGAAGGGCCTTATACAGTTTTCGCCCCAACCAACGACGCTTTTGGCGCATTACCTGATGGTACGGTGGATAACTTACTGAAACCGGAAAATAAGGAGACCCTTACCGGTATCTTGACCTACCACGTGGTATCCGGAAATTACGATGCGGCCGCGGTCGTAGAGGCCATAAACGGTAATAATGGAAGTTTTGCTGTAACTACCGTTCAAGGTAATGATATTACGCTAAGTCTTGACGGCGAAAACGTCGTGCTAACTGACGCTAAGGGCGGAACAGCAACTGTTGTAACTCCCGATGTACCGGCTTCCAACGGAATCATTCATGCTATCGATGCGGTAGTGATGCCTGAGTAACAGTAAAGGTACTGCACCGAGTAGGTGTAGCATTATTCAAGGGCGTTCCCTGAATTGCGAGGAAATTATTTTCGCCATTTAGGGAACGCCTTTCTTTATCCATGCCCAAGGTTGTAATACTTAAATCGCGAGAAGCTGGCTGATTTAAAACCAAGGTTTGCTACCTACCTGATAGGTATTGTAGAACTCTTCGTCCGTCTTGGTTAGGTAGATGACTCCCTCAATCAGGCCAATAAGCCAAACAGCCGAGGCTGCAAAACCGCAAGTGATAGCGCCGATTATTACCGTGATGACTAGCATAATGATACCTTCCTTAGTGTATCCCAGGATAAATTTGTGAATCCCGAAACCTCCTAGAACAATAGCCAAAATTCCTGCAAGAATTTTCTTGTTCTCGCTACCGCCTTTCGCAAAAGCCTCTTTGGCCCCTTCACTAAACTCGTTCGCCGTTTTCTTCGCACCCTCACCGAATTCGTTCGCGGCTTTTTTGGCGTCGTCGGCAAATTCATTGGTCGACTTCCTGGCCTTGTCGAATTCCTCCTTGGCCTTATCGCCAAATTCGCTTGATTTTTTGTTGTTCTTATCGAAAGACCCTTTAGCGTCTTCCCCAAAATTTTTGTTATCGTCTGACATGGTAGCGGTTGTTAGAGGTTGTTGAACTTTTCTGAAATTGGGACACAATCAATATCCTATGGTTAAATGTAGCGAATATTGAGTAATTAGGGAAATGGCAATCGTATTCCGTTACATGAGAGTGCTTTCTAGTCTAAAGGCTGAATTTTCTAAGAAAAAGTATAAGTTCATAATTGAGCGGGATGCACTAGGCTTAACTGACTGCTCAATTGTGTCTTATAAGATTCTTAGCAAAATCGTCTCTCTATTTTGTCGACAACGGTCTGAGCCAATTTTTCTAAACTTTCGACCGTCCAGCCCGCCACGTGTGGGGTGAGGATGACGTTTTCGGCTTGAATCAGATATTGAAAGGCTTCCGGAAGCTTGGGGAATGACTGTGGGTCTGGCCGGTGCTCGCTTGAACCGTCTTTGATTTGGCTCGAACTGGATTTGATATCGGCTTCTTCCGAAACGTCATCGCCCGAAGCGGAAGCAACGGTATCCCTGAACATATTTTCAAAGGATGATTTCTCGTATTCCAGCACATCCAATCCCGCCCCGCGAATTTTTCCTGATTTTAGGGCCGCGACCAGGTCTTCGGTGACCACACATTTACCGCGCGCGGTGTTTAGAAGCCAAAAGTTGTGCTCGAACTTTTCGATGAATTCGGAATCGATCATGCCAATGGTCTCGGTGGTCTGCGGAACGTGGAGGCTTAACACTTCGGTCCGGTTTTGCAGCTCCAAAATTCCGACCTGCCGGGCGTTCTCATCGCCTACACCGCCCTTAATATCGTAGCAGATGACCTCATCGACATCGAATCCCCTGAGTTTTTTCGCAAAGGCCTTGCCCATGTTTCCGTAACCGATAATGCCCACCGTTTTTCCTTCCAGTTCAACGCCGCGGTTACCTTCACGATCCCATTTCCCGGAGCGGACTTCCCGATTGGCCTTGTTGAGGTTGTTGAACAGGGAGAGCAACATTCCCAGCGTATGTTCCCCAACGGCGTTCCGGTTGCCTTCGGGCGCGGCGGCGAGAAAAATCCCATGGGCCTCGGCATGGCGCACGTCGATATTTTCGAGTCCCGCACCTAGCCGCCCTATAAATTTTAGGTTGGTAGCTTGGTCCAAGAAATCGCTATCGATACTGAACCGGCTCCGAATGATCAGTCCGTCATATTCATGGATTTTCTTCTCGATTTCGGATTTCGGGGAAGTATAATCCTCATCATTTTGAAAACCCAGCTTAGCAAACTGCTCGATTAAAAGGGGGTGGTTTTTATCAACGTGAAGCACTTTCATACTACTAAATCTTTGGATAGTGGTTTTGCGTCATTTCATGCTCCACCTCACCGGTGTGTGCCGTATTCTGTTTTTCGAACAATAGAAGATGTACTTCCTCGCCGTTTTGGGTCGACGGGCAATGTTCGACGCCCTTGGGTACTACGATAATCTCGCCTTCTTTCACAACCTCGGTCCGGTCGCGGAACTGCATGTGCAATGTGCCCTTCAAGACCTGAAAAAGTTCATCTTCGTTCTCGTGGGAATGCCAAACGAACTCCCCTTGGATCTTGGCCAAAATTACCTGCATATCGTCTACGGTCGCAATTTGGTGCGGATGCCATTGTTTGCTGAAGGCAGAGTGTTTTACCTTGAGATTGATGGGTTTCATTTGGTGAGGAAAAAGGTTAAGAATTCAAATTATGATTTTGAAACAGCCGCTAAATGTACAAAGAAATTGTAGTCCGAAGATACGTGGTCGAAAGGATTCCAGCTCACCGAATAAACCATGGTTCAGAACAGGTTGGACGAATATTTTGTACCTTGTTAACTGAACAGAAGGCGATTAAACAAATGAAACAGGCATTGATACAACGAACGGTAGAAACCCTATCGAAGCTTCCCGAAGATAAAATTGAAGAGATTTCCGATTTTGCAGATTTTATCCTAAAAAAATACGATGAAAAAGTATTACAGAAGGGGATGGAAAGCATTATGGGGGAATCCAATACCTTTGATTTCCTTAAAGAAGAACCCATCTCCTATTCGGTAAAAGACCTTAAGAAAAGGTATTGATGGAAAAAGGAGATGTTGTACTGGTCAATGTTCCTTTTACCGATTTCATCTGAAACAAAAATAGGCCGGTACTGGTTCTCTTTTCTAACGAACTCGATGTAACTGTAGCGTTTATATCGACACAGTTGAAATGGAAGGAACAAACAGATATTGTTCTACAGCCTTCGAAAGATAATGGAATTAAAAAAGAATCCCTTCTTCGCCTGTCGAAACTGGCGACCGTCGAGAAACCATTGGTGCTAGGCTTACTCGGAAAAATTGAAACCTCTGATTTAGAAGAAGTGAACAACAATCTTCGCATGCTTTACAGTTTGGACTGATTGGATGGGCCATTACATCACCATCAAATTACACCCCCGAACATCGGAATGGTCGAAACGCCCTAAAATCTCAAAACTGCCGTTCGGATGCATTTTGCCGAGGTCTTGGGTGGCGATAAAGGCGCAGGAGTTGCGGTTGGCGAGGTCGATGACGTTGATGCCTCCGGTTTTTCCGATGGGTTGATAGGTGAGCGGGTCTTCGGTGTCCCGGATGAGAATTTTCATCCAGGGTGGGGTTTCGAAGTGGCCGTTGCCTTTCGAGTAGGCTTGCGATAGCAACTCGGTCATACCGTATTCGGAGTGTATCCGGTCGACCCCGAAGGCGGATTTTAGGATATGATGCAGCTCGTCCCGTATCAGCTCTCTTCTGCGGCCTTTCATGCCGCCGGTTTCCATGATGATGGTGTTTTGCAGTTTTAGGGGATAGGTTTCGGCCAAATCCAACAATGCGAAGGATACTCCGATCAACAGGGTTTTTGTGCCTGAAGCCTCTAATTGAACTAGCTGGTTTTTCAATCCCTTGAGGTCGTTGAGATAGAATCCGCTTTCGGGATGCCCGCTTTTCTGGATGAGGTCGTCGACCATGTAGATGAGCGACGAACCTTCCCGTTCAAGGTAGGAGGGAAGCAGGGCCAGCACGCAATACTCCGAAATGCTGCCGTAAAAATGGAAAAAGGCCTTCCGGAAGCTTTTTTCATACACGCCAATGTCTTTGACATAATGCCGGCTCGTCAGACTTCCGGTAGTGCCGCTACTGGTGAAGACCACTTCACTCTGCATCCCATCGG
>JBAUIP010000163.1:0-2000 GCA_049683055.1 Pricia sp. | reverse complement strand
CTATCTTTCCGACACAACGCATGATGGGGTCGACATCTGTTTGATGAGCTCCGCCTTGACCAAACCGATGTACAAATCGGTTATAGACGTGTATTTTAATAAAGTGGCTTCCAAAGACGAGTCTTTGACCACTTTGAACACGGCTTTCAGTCGCGAGGGTGCCTATATTTACATTCCCAAGCACAAAATGCCTAAAAAACCGGTCGAAATCGTACATTTTGCTACCGGAAATGAGGCGTCGCTGATGTTGCAGCCCAGAAACTTAATCGTAGTCGAGGAAAATGCGGAATTGCAGGTCATCGAACGACATCAAAGTCTGACTTCCAACGAAGTGCTCACCAATTCGGTCACCGAAATTTTTGCGGACAAAAACGCCATCGTCGATTACTACAAAATCCAGAACGATGCTCCTACCGCCAGTCTGATTGACAACACTTATATCGATCAAAAGGACAAAAGTTTGGTCAAAATCCACAGTTTCTGTTTTGGCGGAAAACTGACCCGCAACAACCTCAATTTCTACCAAAACGGGGAACATATCGACTCCACCATGAAGGGAGTGACCATTTTGGGCGACAAACAGCACGTTGACCACCATACCTTGGTGCACCACAAACAGCCTAACTGCGAGAGCCATCAAGATTATAAGGGTATTTACGGCGAAAACTCCACCGGCGTTTTCAACGGAAAAATTGTAGTGGATAAAATTGCCCAGAAGACCGACGCCTTTCAGCAGAACAACAATATTTTGATTAGTGACAAGGCTACCATCAACTCCAAGCCCCAATTGGAAATCTTCGCCGACGACGTTAAATGTTCCCACGGCTGTACCATTGGACAACTCGATGAAGAAGCCCTTTTCTACCTTCAAACCCGCGGTATCCCGAAAAAAGAGGCCCGCGCCCTATTAATGTACGCTTTTGCTAACAACGTTCTCGCTAGTGTGCGGATTCCAGAGCTTAAAACACGGATTAATAAGTTGATTGCGAAGAAATTGGGAGTTAGTTTGGGGTTCGATTTGTAGTATGAAATAACTCCATATTTTCACTGTTCGGTTCGGGAGCTAAATTAATATGATTACCTCAGTTTTTAACAATCAGTCATAAGGCAGGCTATGAAAACCGTACTATTCGATGTAAAAAAAATCCGAAAAGACTTTCCGATTCTGAACCGTGAGGTCAACGGAAAGCCATTGGTCTATCTCGATAACGCTGCGACTTCCCAGACCCCGAAACAGGTCATCGATGTCATAGTGGACTATTATTCCAACTACAACGCAAATATCCATAGGGGTGTTCATTCACTTTCACAAGAGGCGACCGATAAATACGAGGCAGCTAGAAAGAAAATCCAAAAGCACTTCAACGCCGCCGAACTGCACGAGATTATTTTCACTTCCGGTACAACGCATGGCATCAACATGGTCGCGAACGGATTTGCATCCTTAATCAAAAAGGGGGACGAGATTCTGGTGTCCGCAATGGAGCACCATTCCAACATCGTTCCTTGGCAGATGCTGGCAGAGCGAACAGGGGCTATTTTGAAAGTCATTCCAATGAACCAAGATGGGGAATTGCTTATGGATAAGTACGACGAGCTGTTGTCCGACAAAACCAAATTGGTCTTTTGCAATCATATTTCTAATGCCCTCGGCACCATCAATCCCGTCGAGGAAATTATTGAAAAGGCTCATGGGGTAGGGGCAGCGGTATTGATTGATGGGGCACAGGCCGCACCCCACATCAAGGCCGATGTTCAAAAACTGGATGTGGATTTCTATACCGTCTCCGCCCATAAAATGTGCGGCCCGACCGGAGTGGGAATGCTGTACGGAAAAGAAGAATGGCTAAAGAAACTCCCGCCCTATCAGGGTGGCGGCGAAATGATTGCTGAGGTAACCTTTGAAAAAACGACCTATGCCGACCTGCCCCATAAGTTCGAAGCAGGCACCCCGAACATCTGCGGCGGAATTGCCTTCGGAGCTGCGCTCGACTATATGG
>JBAUIP010000162.1:0-2218 GCA_049683055.1 Pricia sp. | reverse complement strand
CAGCAATTGAATTCAACCTTCTTACCGGCCATACCGGAGTTGAAGATATCGGTCTTCGATGGTGCCTTGGCATCGTAACTTGCTGCGGACTGGCTTGCGTTCGAGCTCAACGATGGATCCACTCGACCTGCCTGTCGGGCCATATCGGCCGCTTTCCAGTATACGGCACGTTTCTCGAACGGCGTACTACCACAATCATTGGCACTGGACGCGTACAGACTGGCTATCAATAAATACGCCTTTCCGTTAGAAGCGTCGGCCTGAATGGCCTGCTGTGCATAACTTCGGGCCTGAGATTTGCTTGTCTTCCGAACAATGGTCGCGATTTTATAGAGAATATTGGATTTCTTATAAGAGTCTTGCTCCAGCTCTACTGCCTTATTGAAATTTTCCAAAGCACCGGTGTTGTCACCGGATTTCTGCTTCAAAAGACCGCCGTACATATAAGCTTGTGCAGATGGTTCCAAGGCCAACTGGGCCTCGAAAAGCTTTCGGAACAAAGGATCGTCGGTACATTCCTTACTGAACATTCTGCCTACGGCCCGCTTGACCCATTTGACATCGCCTTTCTTCTCTTCGAAGCTCTTTTCGTAAAGGGGAATCAGGTTATCGCAATCGGCCAAAGCACCCAATTTGGAATCGACACTACCGGCAATCTTACCGTAGGATTCGGAGTTGGTCGTAGCAATTTTCAATTTTCTCTTTTCTTTGGAAGTAATGGTGCCCGTCGAATCTTTCGGAAGCAACTTGGTGATGACATCGGTCAATTGCTTGTTCTCCTCCTCGATTTTCTCGGTCACGTCATCATAAACGTCAAAAACTTCCTGAAGCTCTTTGCTACCCCCTTTGTGAAGGTCGACCAAGCTGGAAAAGTACAGATACAGTGCCCGGGGATTCTTGAAGTTTTTGGGATCTTCATCAAACGCCTTTTTCAACATGTCGTAGATTTCGGCATCGGAACCCATTTTGTTCTCATACATCAGCATCGCCTTATCGACACCTACGACAGCGGGAGTATACTTTTCGGGAAAGACCTCGGCACTCTTCTCGTACAAGGCTACCAAATCTTTGATGTACTGATCTTTCTCTGCTCCGGAAGCTTTTTCAATCTTGTCCTTTAAGATGCGCTCGCCGTAAATGAAATTGGCCTTATTGATATCGGGACAAGTTTCATAGACCATTTTCCAAGGAGTATAGGCCGCTTCATAATTTTTGACCTTCGCATGTTCCACGTAGATGGACAGGTTGGTCATACATTCCTGATTTTGGGCCTGGGCGTTCATAAAACCCATTGATCCAATAAAAAGCATCGCCGTGACGTAAATCTTAGTTTTCATTTTTTCAATTTTTATTAATGTTTTAAAGGTTCGCCCTCATTGCACGGAGGGCTTATGTTCGTCGAGGGGGTCAATGTACTAATTTTTTGTCAAGAGAACCATAGAAGATTCAGAATTTGGCCGTTTAAGGATAATTTTTATCGGCATATCGATCAATACGCATCCAATTTAACGAAAAATCAAGAATGGATGTCCCCTTGAGGACCGCTCTACACACCGAATTCCGTAAACCCTAATTAATTTTCCTCTTTTGGAACCATTGATCGTTGAGCGAGAGACCGAAGTTGACCTTGAAATAACTTTCCTCTATGAGGTCGGCCGAAGTCGTTCCCCGTCTTCCCAGTTCAAAACCAAGGTTTAGATTAGAGAGATTGTTCCCCAGTGGTAGACCTAACCCAAAAGTTATGCCAAAGTTATTAATGTCGGTATCGTTAATGACCATTCCGGATTTTTCCAAACGCAGACCGGCCCGATAGGTTATCCTATTGAAATAGCTTTGAAAAGAGGTCCGGTCGGGAATGTAGAAGCCTCCCAAGGCAAAAGTGCTGGCGTTCTCGTACACCAGATTATCGAATTGCAAAAACTCGTTCGACATATCGTCCAATTGCTGAAAGCTGTACTCGGCGCCCAAAAACCACTTTAGGTTCTTACCGTAGCCAATACCAAAGGTCGTGGTGGTGGGAATCTTGACCCCGGTATCCTTAAGTCCCTGGGCCGCTAGGTTCACATCGATGGTTTCGATGTCTTGATTCGTTAAAAGCGAGAAAGAGCCGATCTGCCGGGTATTGCGGGACGTCAGATTGGCCTGTGTATTGATGCGTAACGATGTGTAAAGTGTATGCTTGTCATCGATGGCGGGGTTGTAGCTCAGGGCGTAGTTA
>JBAUIP010000161.1:0-2872 GCA_049683055.1 Pricia sp. | reverse complement strand
GGTCCGGACGGCCTACATCGCCAATAAATAGGGTGTCTCCTGTAAAGAGAACGGTTTTGCCATCTTCCTCTGCGACGATGGTAATACTGTCCGGCGAATGTCCGGGCGTATTGATCGCCTTGAGCGTCGCGCTTCCTATTTTAATGTTATCCCCTTCGTCAAAGGCCTCATGAGGATAGTCCGCACCCAATTTCTCACTGTTGTAAATGGTCGCGCCCGTCTCCTCGTGTATCTGCAAATGGGAACTCACAAAATCGGCATGCGGGTGGGTTTCGATTACCGCGACGATTTTGGCCTTGTGCTCCTTGGCGAGTTTGTAGTACTGCATCGGGTCGCGTTCCGGGTCGACAATGGCTATTTCCCCATTGCTGATCAAGGCGTAGGAGTAATGGGCCAAAGGTTTGTATTCGAATTGCTTTACTGTCATTGTGATAATTTATTTGAAGTAAAAATAAAAAATGTATCGTCGGGCTTCGGTAACAGTAGTTACACAGCGAAAAGGTTTAACATTGAATTAACTGGAAACGTCCATAAATTCGACGTATCCGGTCCCCGCTACACCAGCTATCCTAAAACAACAAACTATCCAAAAAACGACGCCAACTTATACCGCCAACAAGATAGCAACGTAATGGCAAACCGCGGCCGCCAATACAAAAAAGTGCCATACCGCATGGTTGGAGGGATATTTTTCCCATAGATAAAAAATAACCCCCAGAAGATAAAGAGCGCCCCCGATCACGATCATAGTCATAATCGGTAAGGGAATGGCATCAAAGAAAGTGCGCCCACCTACGATCATAATGCACCCCATGGCGATATAGACAATTGTCGAAACCAAATTCCATTTGCCGGTAAAAAAAATCTTGAAAACGATACCCAATGCGATCAAACTCCACAATACCGACAGCAGTGCAATACCAAAAGTATTGTACATATAAATCAGGAGAAAGGGAGTGTAGGTGCCGGCTATCAAAAAATAGATGCTGATATGGTCAAGAATTTCGAAAATACGCTTTGCGTGGGCATTTTGAAAGCTGTGGTAAAGCGTAGAAAAAGTAAAAAGCTGCAAAAAACTGAATCCGTAAATCGCCGCGCCGATAACCCCCGGCGTATTATCACTTTTGATTGCGAACGCTATCAGAATAGGAATACCCACGATACCAAAAATAATTCCGAAGCCATGTATGGTGGCATTTACGAGTTCTAGCTGAATTTGTCTATGGCGTTCTAGGGATGGCATTAAATAGATTATAATGTAGTAGGACAAACAAAATCCGATACCGGAACCCCCACCTCCTTCATGGCCTTGAATCCCCCGATGACATCGATCAGATTATGGATGCCCCGACTTTTAAGGATGGAGGATGCTATCATGCTCCGATATCCGCCGGCGCAATGCACGTAAAAGGGCTCGGTCGGGAATTCGAACAGATGGTCGTTCAGATAATCCAATGGGGTACTGTTGGCGTTGATAGCATGTTCGGATAAAAATTCACTTTCCTTGCGGACGTCGAATAAAAGGAGGTTTTCATACTCGGAAATTTCCTGTAGCCGTTCGGCGGAAACCTGACCGACCGTATCATATTCCATCGAAACCTTTTTCCAGGCCTCGAACCCGCCTTCCAAAAAGCCTAGGGTATTGTCGAAACCGACCCGTGAGAGTCTGGTGACCGCTTCCTTTTCCCGACCTTTCGGGGCTACCAATAGAATCGGCTGTTTCACATCGGCAATCAGCGAACCGACCCAGGGAGCGAAACTGCCGTCGAGCCCGATAAAAATGGAGCGGGGTATGTGACCCTTCGCAAAATCATCTTGATGCCTAACATCGAGTACGATTGCACCTGTCTCGTTGGCCGCGGCTTCGAAAGCTTTTGGGGAGAGGGTTCTCGTGCCGCGCTCCAAGACATCCCCGATATCGTCGTAGCCCTCTTTGTTCATCTTGACGTTCAACGGGAAATATTGGGGAGGCGGCAACAAGCCTTCCGTTACTTCATCGATAAACTCTTTCTTGGTCATATCCGCGCGTAGGGCGTAGTTCATTTTTTTCTGGTTGCCCAAGGTATCCACGGTCTCCTTCATCATGTTCTTGCCACAAGCGGAACCGGCACCGTGGGCTGGGTATACGATGACATCATCGGACAGGGGCATAATCTTTTCGCGAAGACTATCGTACAGATAACCTGCCAAATCCCTTTCGGTAAGCTCGCCCATTTTTTGGGCTAGGTCCGGCCGGCCGACATCCCCCAAAAATAGGGTGTCACCGCTGAAGATGGCATGGTCTTTACCTTTTTTATCCTTCAACAGATAAGTCGTACTTTCCATGGTATGGCCGGGGGTATGCAACACCTGAATCGTAATTTCCCCGAGCTTGAAATCCTGCCCATCTTCTGCGATAATGGCATTAAAGCTGGGATTTGCTTTGGGGCCATAGATGATCGGCGCCCCGGTTTCTTTGGACAAGGTCACATGGCCGCTCACGAAATCGGCATGAAAATGGGTTTCGAAAATGTACTTTATTTTGGCATCGTCCAATTTGGCCCGGTTGATGTAGGGCTTAACCTCGCGTATGGGGTCGATGATGGCTACTTCACCTTTGCTCTCGATATAGTAGGCTCCCTGAGCCAGGCATCCGGTATAAATTTGTTCTATTTTCATGACTTGCAAATTTAAGCTTTCAATTTGGTAAAATTAGTGGGTCTAAAAGCGATTCACAGTGACTTAGGTTATGGAATTGGATTTATTGGACTGTAGGGCAATTTTTTCCTCTATTTCGGATTTTGCGCTGTGTTCCCTGCAATGCTCGAAGGCCTCGTAAGTGGTGACAAAAATGTTTTCTTTTCCGATATCCTTGATGAGTCCGCTACTGTAT
>JBAUIP010000160.1:0-7091 GCA_049683055.1 Pricia sp. | reverse complement strand
GGATTACGGCCGTATGTCGGATAATTCCGTCCTTGAAAATAGCAAGATCCGTAGTTCCACCTCCAATATCCAAAAGGGCGACGCCCGCTTCTTTTTCCTCTTTACTTAAAACGGCATCCGAAGAAGCCAGAGGTTCCAAAGTGATATTACCGAGTTCGAGGCCTGCACTTTTTATGCAGCGCCCTACGTTTTTAATAGAGGATACCTGCCCGACCACTACGTGAAAATTGGCTTCGAGGCGGCCGCCATACATGCCTTTCGGCTCCTTGATTTCGGCCTGTCCGTCTACTTTATATTCCTGTGGAAGTACATGAATAATCTCCTCCCCGGGAAGCATGACCAGTTTATACACTTGGTTGCAAAGCTTGTCCAGATCGGCATCATTGATGACCTCTTCCGAGTCTACACGCGTGATATAATCGCTGTGGTGCAGGCTGCGGATGTGTTGTCCGGCGATTCCTACGACCACCGAACCGATTTTGAGGCCGGCGTCAGCTTCCGCTTGCTCGACCGCCTGTTGAATGGACTGTATTGTTTGGGTGATATTGTTCACTACACCACGATGTACGCCCAAGCTTTTGGACTTACCAATGCCCAACACCTCGATTTTACCATACTCGTTTTTCTTGCCGATGATGGCCACGATTTTGGTGGTTCCTATATCCAATCCTACCGAATAACTACCTATTTCCATAATTTAAATTTTGCTGCACACTACTTGATTGTTAAACTCCAGGCTCACGATGTCATAATTGTCCAAGGTCTGGTCTTTGTTGGCCTTGGCGTAAAATGCCTTGAACTTGTCGAACTTTTCCTTCAGGTTTTCTACGCCGCCAAGGTTCACGGTGAACTGTTCGGTACGAAACCGCAACTGGTACCTTCCCTCGGCTTTGATGTGGATTCCGATGACGTTCTTACGTAAAAAATCATCGGTGTTGATGTAGTCCAGAATGGTGTAGGCATCCTCGAGGCTCTTGCCGGTAATATCGCCCGTGATGATGGGCACCCGGGCGGAATGGCTAGCTGACAACGGCATGTGCCTGCCGTCTTCGTCCAGATAAAAAGTGGAATCACCCTCTACCCTTCCGACGGGCCTGCGCTGAACGATTTTCGTCGCAAGTTGACCGTCGATAGTAAGATAGACTTGGGCGGTTTTCACCATTTTATTGGCCTGGATGGTTTTTTCGATAGTATTCAAAGCTAAATTTTCTTTGGGTACATTTTCGAGTGCCCCGAATTTTTGTATCAACAATTTATTAACCGCGCCTTGGGTAATGTATAAATTTTGGTCACCGACGAATTCGATGTCGATTCCGCTGATCGTTTTTGAGGTGCTGCGTTCGTTCGAAAAGGCGTACAGTCCTGTGATTACGGCCGTCAAGGCCGCTAGTTTAATGGGGTTCCAATTAATCTGCATGTTCAAATTCTAATTTTAATTTTTGGGTTTCCAATCCGATATCCCCGGCTCCCAGCGTGACGAGTATATCAGGATTCTGTTTTTTTATTTCTGTTATCAGTTCGGATTTTTGGAGGGATTTTTTCTGGGGATGGTCCATCTTTTCCAACAACCACTCCGAGGTAATGCCCGGAATGGGTTGTTCCCTAGCGGGATAAATATCCAATAATAGGATGCTATCGAACCGGGACAGGCTTTTCGCGAAGGCATCGGCAAAGTCCCGCGTTCTCGAAAAGAGATGCGGCTGAAAAACAACCAGCGTTTCTTTTCCGGGATGCATTTCGGATATCGCTTCATAGACCGCATCGATTTCGGTCGGATGATGGGCGTAGTCGTCAATGTATAGGAAATCTTCTCGCTTCACCTTGTAGGAAAAGCGTCTTTGCACTCCCTTGAAAGTAGCTAGGGCCTCGGCCAGTTCTTCGGATTTGGCTCCGGTTTCCAAGGCCATCGCGAAAGCGACCAAGCCGTTGAGCAGGTTGTGCCTTCCGGGTTTAGTAAATCTGGTGTCGGGCAAACGTGTTGCTGGTGTCACCAAATCAAAAACGTATGTGCCCTGCTCGATTCGGATGTTCTCGATGCAAAAGTCCGAACCATCCTCAATGCCATAGGTGAGTCTGTGCGGCGGAAATCCGTTCAACTCTAGACCGTTTCTTACAAACAACTTTCCACTTGGCGCTACCTTTTCGGCAAACTCCAGAAATGATTTCCGCAGCTCCCCTTCATCGCCGTAAATATCCAAATGATCGGCATCCATGGAAGTGACACAGGCCACATCTGGAAACAATCTTAAAAAAGATCGATCAAATTCGTCGGCCTCGACTACGGAATAATCCGTGCCTTCAAAGACGAAATTACTGTTGAAATCTTCGGAGATTCCTCCTAGAAATCCTGTAAACTTTATCCCGGTTTCTTTTAGTAGGTGTGCTAGAATGCAGGTAGTTGTTGTTTTACCGTGTGTTCCGGCGACGGCGAAGCAGTGGCTATCCTTTGTGATTAGACCGAGAACTTCCGAGCGTTTTTTCAGTTCGAAGTCCTGCTTCAGAAAAAATTGATACTCGGAATGATTAGTGGGAACCGCAGGGGTGTAGACCACTAAGGTGTCTTCATGTGCGTTCGATGTTTTTTTAGCGGAGGCATGGCCAGAAATGTTCTCAGAAGTGTTCGGAGATTTTTTTGCGGAAGCACTCTTCAAAAATTTTGCGGAAACGTTTTCGGAGGAATCCGCAGCAGTACTATTTGCATTATAAAAGTTCTTTGGAACGAGAGCCATATTATCATCATAGTGGACATCAATCCCTAAATCTACCAGTTCGCGTGTCAATGGAGTTTCGGTCTTATCGTATCCCGCCACGTTCTTGCCAATGGACCTGAAATAACGCGCGAGGGCGGACATGCCGATGCCTCCGATGCCGATGAAATAGACGTTATTTAGGGTTTTTAGATTCATTTTCTTACTAACTTCATCACTTCATCCGCGATATCCTTTGTGGCGTTCGGCAGGGCTAGCTTTTTGATGTTGGATCCTAGTTCTATTTGCTTACTCTCGTCTCTGTGCAGTTCGTTAAAAACCGATTCGAAATGTTCGTCCAAATCCTTCTCACTAATCATTAGGGCCGCATTTTCGGCCTCCAAAGCCTGCGCATTTTTGGTCTGATGGTCCTCGGCCACATTGGGCGAGGGGATAAAAACCGTCGGCTTCCCGACAATACAGAGTTCGGATACCGAGCTTGCTCCGGCCCTTGAAATGATGGTATCGGCGGCCGCATAAGCGTAGTCCATCCTATTTATAAAGTCCATTACTTTCACGATTTGGGATTCGTATCTTCTATATTCTTCGATGTATAATTTGCCGCACTGCCAAATCAATTGCACCCCCAGCTGCTCGAAATAATCCAGTTTAGAGGCGATCAATTGGTTGATACGTCTTGCGCCGAGGCTGCCCCCTAAAATCAACAGGGTGGATTTATGGCTATCCAACCCGAAGTGGTAGAGGGCCTCGGACTTGTTCTTAAAATTTTCTACCAGGTCGCCGCGAACGGGGTTTCCGGTCTTTACTATCTTTTCGGCGGGAAAGAACTTTTCCATTCCGTCGTAGGCCACACAAATCTTGGCAACCTTGTTTTTGAGCAGTTTGTTGGTGATACCGGCGTAGGAATTCTGTTCCTGCAGCAAACAGGGGATGGCCCTGCCGGATGCCACCCGCAAGGTCGGACCACTTGCAAAGCCCCCGGTGCCAATGACGGCATCCGGTCGGAACTTTCGTACTATTTTTCCTGCTTTTAGCAAACTACTGATCAGTTTAAAGGGAAACATCATGTTCTTTAGGGTCAGTTTCCGTTGTAACCCGGCAATCCATAATCCTTCTATATCGTATCCCGCTTGAGGCACTTTTTCCATTTCCATCCGGTCCTGCGCACCCACGAACAGGAACTCCGCATCCGGATGCCGCTTTTTCAATTCGTCGGCGATGGCAATTGCCGGATAAATATGGCCGCCGGTGCCTCCACCGGAAAGAATGAATCGCAACGCACTGCCGCCGCCCCTTGTCTTATCCTTCTTATAACTGCCCACTCAACACTTCTAAAGGATTATCGATATCCATTTTTCGTTTCTTCATGGCCTTTCGCTCCTCTGGTTTGACGCTGACACTTAAAATAATGCCGATGGCCAGGCAGGTCATCCAACTGCTGGTACCGCCACTGCTGATCAACGGTAAGTTCTGGCCCGTCACCGGGAACAGCTCCACCGCTACCGCCATGTTCAACAGGGCTTGAAAGACGATGGGGAGTCCGACCCCCAGCACGACCAACTTTCCAAAAATGGACTTGCTTCCGTGGGCAACTACCACTATCCGAAACAGGAACAAGAGGTAGAAAAACATCAGGGCGAAACCGCCTACGAGACCGTATTCCTCTACAATGATGGCGTAAATAAAATCCGAAGAACTTTGTGGCAGAAAATTCTTTTGTATGCTTTTACCGGCCCCCTTGCCCATTACACCTCCAGTAGCAATGGCGATTTTAGCGCGTTCGATCTGGTAATCCGCCTCGGTGTCCCGTCCGTCGGAAAAATTTTCGATGCGGCTCGTCCAAGTATCCACCCGGTTGGGAAACATCCCCGGAAACGCTTTGGCCGATAGCACGAACAAGGTCAGGCAGAGGATTCCGGAACCGACGATTCCCATTAAATATTTGATAGGATATCCTCCTAAAAAACACAGCAGGATTACCATAGAAAATATGATGCCCGCCGTCGAAAAGTTGGCCGGTAATATCAGCGCGATGACCAAGAAAACAGGAAGCCACAAAGGCAGGATGCTTTCCTTAAAAGTAATCTCCTTATCCTTGATTTTGGTCAGATAGCGCGCAACGTAAATCATCAGCACCACCGCGGCCAAGTTCGAGGTCTGAAAGGAAATTCCCACTAGAGGGACACTGATCCAGCGGCTGGCATTGGCCCCGTCGATAGTCGTGCCCTGTGCCAAAGTGAAGCCCAAAAGCACCAGCACGATGGGCATGGCAATAATGGAGAGTCCCTTGAAAAAGTGACCGGGAATGCGGTGCACCCCGTAGATAATTCCGAAGCCCAACACCAAGAGCAGAGCGTGCTTTATCAAATATCCAAACGTAGTACCGTTGCCCACCACGTAGACCAGATTACTGCTAGCGCTGTACACTGGCAAAAAGGAAAATAGGCCTAAGAGCGCCACGACGGCCCAAAGTGCCTTATCACCTTTAATATTTTGGAATAATCCGGACATGGATTTATTGATTATTAATTGTTTGACTTCGAGTTCTTTGTTTGATGACAAAACAATTTTCAAGTTGTTCCATTTTCAAACTTTCAAATTGAACCCGTTTACAAATTTTTTATCGCTTCCTTAAACTGATCGCCGCGATCCTCATAGTTCTTGAAAAGGTCGAAACTCGCACAGGCCGGCGATAGCAACACCGTATCGCCCCGTTCGGCAATTTTATAGGCCACCTTTACGGCCTCTGACATGGCGTAGGTCTCCACCATCAGGTCTACTACGTTGCCGAAAACATCCTTTATCTTTTCATTATCCATTCCCAAACAGACAATCGCCTTTACCTTTTCCCGCACCAGGCGCATCAAAGGTTTGTAATCGTTGCCCTTGTCCTCTCCCCCGACTATCCAAACGATCGGGGTCTTTACACTGTCGAGCGCGTAAAAAACGGAGTTTACGTTCGTCGCTTTTGAATCGTTGATATACTGTACGTGATGTATTTTCAAGACCTTTTCCAAGCGGTGCGGGGCGCCCTCGAAACTGGCGATACTCTCGCGCAGGCTTTGTTTTCGAATGCCCACCAGTTGCGCGGCGGTCATGCCGGCCATGGTGTTCTTCAAGTTGTGTTTTCCTTCCAATGTCAATTCGTCTGTCGTCATTTCTAGTGTCTCGTTAGTGGTTTGTATTATAATTTTATTGTTCTTTAAAAATGTGCCTTGCTCCAGTTCCCGTTCGAGGGAAAATGGGAGTAGTTTTGATTTGATGGGATGCGCTTTTAGCCAATCTGTAATGACCGGGTCGTCGGCATCATAGATGAAATAATCCTCTTCGGTCTGGTTTTCGGCGATGCGGAATTTCGAGGCGATATAGTTTTCGAAATTGTGCCCGTACCGGTCCAGATGATCGGGAGTGATGTTGGTCAGGATAGCGATATGCGGATGGAAATCCGTAATGCCGTCCAGCTGGAAGCTGCTGATTTCGAGTACATAGAAATCATGGTTTTGCTCGGACACCATTTTTGCAAAGCTGTCGCCGATGTTTCCTGCCATCCCCACATTCAAGCCGCCTTCTTTCAGGAAGTGGTGCGTCAGCATCGTGGTCGTGGTCTTGCCGTTGCTTCCGGTGATTCCGATGAGTGCTGCATCCGTATAGCGGGACGCAAACTCGATTTCGGAGATTACGGGAATTCCCTTTTCCTTCAGGGACTTGACCAACGGAACGGAATCCGGTATCCCGGGACTCTTCATCACGAAATCGGCATTCAGGATTTTCGTCTCCGTATGCCCTTCTGCTTCCCAATTCAAATCAAAATGTTCAAGAACGTCTTTGTACTTATCCTTAATTTTTCCTCGGTCGGATACAAAAACTTCATATCCCTTTTGTTTTCCTAAGATGGCCGTGCCGATGCCGCTTTCGCCGGCACCCAAAATGACAAGTCTTTTTCCTTCCATCCGTTATTATCTTACCTTCAAGGTCACCACGGTGATAATCGCCAACAAAATCCCTACAATCCAAAAGCGGGTCACAATCTTACTTTCGTGATAGCCTTTTACTTGATAGTGATGGTGTAGGGGCGACATCAAAAAGATGCGCTTGCCCTCGCCAAATTTCTTACGGGTGTATTTGAAATATCCTACCTGAATCATTACGGAAATGGACTCGGCGAAAAAGATGCCGCACAGCACGGGAATCAATAGTTCCTTTCGGATGATGATTGCGATGACCGCTATTATGCCCCCGATGGTTAGACTGCCCGTGTCGCCCATAAACACTTGTGCGGGAAAGGTATTGTACCAGAGAAATCCCACCAAGGCCCCTACAAAGGCCGTAATAAAAACTACCAGCTCACCAGAATTGGGAATGAACATGATGTCCAGATAATCC
>JBAUIP010000159.1:0-14274 GCA_049683055.1 Pricia sp. | reverse complement strand
CCTCCGACCTCAAAAAACTCCCGGCTGAGCAGTTGTCCAATCTTGCTCGCGAGCTGCGAGAGTTTATCATCGACATTGTCGCCACCAAAGAGGGCCATCTGGGCGCCAGCCTTGGAGTCGTCGAGCTGACCATCGCCCTGCACTACGTTTTCAACGCTCCCGATGACCGTTTGATCTGGGATGTCGGACACCAAGCCTACGGTCATAAAATTTTGACGGGTCGAAAGGATGTTTTCCACACGAACCGTCAACGCGGCGGTATCAGCGGATTTCCCAAACGCGCCGAAAGCGACTATGATGCGTTCGGAACGGGACATAGCTCCACCTCCATTTCGGCGGTACTGGGGATGGCCATCGCATCGGGTCTGCAAGGGGATGCCCAGCGGCAACATATCGCGGTCATCGGCGATGCCTCCATTGCCAGCGGGATGGCCTTCGAGGCACTCAACCACTTGGGCTCGACGGATGCCAACGTACTTGTCATTCTCAACGATAATGCCATCGGAATAGACCCCAGCGTCGGGGCGCTCAAGAAATATCTGACCAATGTGAAAAAAGGCAAGGCCAAGGAGGAAAATATCTTCGAGTGCCTCAACCTGAATTATACTGGCCCAGTGGATGGTCACAATCTCCCTCGGCTACTTCAAGAACTGGAACGCCTGAAATTAGTGAAGGGCCCAAAGCTCTTGCACGTTATCACTACCAAGGGAAAAGGACTGAAAAAAGCGGAGGATGACCAGGTCGGCTACCACGCCCCGGGGAAGTTCAATAAACGTACCGGAGAACTGGAAGCCCCATCCGCCGTCGAGGAACCTCCCAAATATCAGGATGTTTTTGGGCACACTCTCGTCGAGCTCGCCCGAAAAAACGACAACATCGTTGGAATTACCCCTGCCATGCCCACCGGAAGCTCCCTCAAATACATGATGGCCGAGATGCCAGACCGCGCTTTTGACGTGGGCATTGCCGAGCAGCATGCCGTTACCTTGGCAGCGGGTATGGCCGCAGATGGACTTATCCCTTTTTGTGCTATTTATTCCACTTTTTTGCAACGGGCCTATGATCAGGTCATCCATGATGTCGCCTTGCAAAACTTACCGGTCGTTTTCTGTATCGACCGTGCCGGCATCGTCGGGCAGGATGGCGCAACCCACCACGGACTCTACGATCTGGCATTTTTAAGGTGCATTCCCAATCTAGTGATTTTCTCCCCGATGAACGAAACGGAACTCCGCAACATCATGTACACCGCGCAGATGGGACTATCGCATCCCATGGCCATTAGGTATCCTCGAGGGCGGGGCGTGCAATTGGAATGGCGTACACCTTTCGAAGAAATTGAAATCGGAAGTTCGAGGGAACTTCGGGAAGGTTCGAAAATAGCCATCCTGTCGCTGGGACATATAGGAAACGCGGTAACAGAGGCCCTACAAGAACTCGAAATCGACGGAGCCCTTTCCTCAGAAAAAGAGGGTGCGCATCCTCCCGAATTGGGCGAGTTACATCCTCTTGAACTGGACGAGTTGGACTCTTACAAACCTAATGAGCCATCACCTCTAAATTTGGATGAAATCGGTCACTATGACATGCGATTCGCAAAACCTTTGGATAAAAAACGCCTTCACGCCGTTTTGGAACGCTACGAGTATGTCATTACCATCGAAGACGGCTGCAAAGCGGGCGGATTCGGAAGTGCCGTGTTGGAATACGCCAAGGATATCGGATTCGCCGGAAAGCTCATCATTCTAGGGGTCGACAATTATTTTTTGGAGCATGGCACCATTGAGGAGCTACATTGGGAAGCCAAAATTGACGCGGCATCCCTAAAACAAAGGTTACGGATTCTTTTGGGTAAAAACCACTAACTTTTGAACTTGCACTTTCAAAGCGTCTTCCCCATAATCTTGTTGTGAATATGCACCGCGGCACTATCGGACAGACTGGCGACGTAGCAACAGCTATTCAGTAGGATATCGTAAACGTCCGCCTCCGTTTTTGCGTAAATTTCCGGAAGGGTCTGCAGCATCAATTTATCGTAGTTCGAGGCGTTGCCCTCCTTTTTCCGGATGAGGGCATTGGTGTAGACCTCGAGAATATCGGAGATAATTCGATACCCGGCAATCTCTTTTTCAATGACTTCGTGGCATCGGTAGACCTTCTCCACGCTTAGCGCGATAATGTCCTTTATTTGAGCTTTGTACGAACTTTGGTCCAGAAGCGAAGTGTCGAATGTTCCGTTGAGTATTCTTTCTTCGTTGGAAGCAAAAATCTCGATAGCATCCGTAATCAAGGTATTGATGGCCAAGGCCCGCAGGTAGCTCAATCGGTCTTCTTGATATTTGAGGGAGCGATATTTCTGGGTATTGATGCTATCCTTGACCAAGTTGATAAGATATTCCAGCGCGTAATCTTCTGAAATGAGCCCTAGGTTAATGCCGTCCTCAAAATCGATGATGGTATAGCAGATGTCGTCGGCAGCCTCGACCAGAAAAGTTAGCGGATGGCGGGAATAGGAGCTATTGTTTTCAAGGTCGTTGGCATTTCTTATGTCGATGGCGTCTTTTGCGTTTTCGTCTTTGTTAGTCTGGCCTGATACTTTGGGAGCTCTGCTTTCGGGACGGTTGGAGGCGGATGTCCCGTTCCGATTCGACCCACGGGATAGAAGACCCAAAGATTCCGCGACCTCCCGAAAGATTTCTTTCTCCGACTGAAAAAAACCGAATTTTTTGTCCGCAATGTGGTCGGTCGGCCGCTTCGGAAGCGATTCTTTAGGATATTTCATGAAGGCCCCCAACGTAGCATAACTTAGACGCAGTCCGCCCTCGACCCCTTCCCGGGATTGGGTCAGCAGACGAAATCCATTGGCATTACCTTCGAAATCGATGAGGTCTTGATACTGCAAATCTGTAAGTACCGATCGGTATTTTACGCCCGGCCCACTTTTGAAAAATTCCCCGATCGCCTTTTCACCGCTATGTCCGAAAGGAGGATTTCCAATATCGTGGGCCAAGGCGGCCGCGGCCACAATGGCCCCGAAATCGTTGAAACGATATCCAAGCGTTTCCTCTAAATGAGGATGTTTTTCGAGGATTCTCTTTCCGGCTGCCCTTCCCAAGCTTCGACCGACCACCGATACCTCCAAGCTATGGGTCAGGCGGGTATGCACAAAGTCCGTTTTGGAAAGGGGAATGACCTGGGTCTTATCCTGCAGACTCCGAAAAGCGGAAGAAAAGATAATCCGGTCATAATCGACCTCAAAACCCAGCCGGGTATCATCCTGTTCTTTTCGTAAACGTTTATGGGTATCCCCGTGGCGTTTTAAAGAGAGAAGCGCTGACCAATCCATATAAAATTCCCTTTTTTGAATTCGCAAGATACCTTTTTCATCGAATTCGATACATCCATTTCCGGACGGAAGCAGTCATTTTCAACATGCCTTTTTTCCTCAAAACCATCTCCAAACATCAACTTCTAAGGTTATTAGGCTAAATTGTCCCGGGCAGACGAATAATAACGCACTAATTGAATTATCTTTCAGCGATTTTTCGGATTTTAAGAGCTTACAAGCTACAAGACCTTACGAGCTAGAAAAACAGGCCAAATCCCGTTGAATATAATGACTTGAAAGCGACCGATGGTGCCAACGAAGATCAAAAACATAACCTTTTGGTAACATAGTACCGAGAGGTACTATGGATATTTGCAAATTGATTTTCCTATAACGATTATGGATAACATTTACCTGATTATCATAGTTGCCCTGGCCTTCTTGGCGGTCGCCGATCTGGTCATCGGAGTCAGCAACGATGCGGTCAACTTTTTAAATTCCGCCATCGGGTCCAACGCCCTCTCGTTCCGGACTATCATGATCGTTGCCAGTGTCGGTATTGCCCTGGGAGCCGTTTTCTCCAGTGGGATGATGGAGGTCGCGCGAAAGGGCATCTTCAATCCAAGCGAGTTCTACTTCAACGAGATCATGTTCATTTTTATGGCGGTCATGATTACGGACATCCTGCTGTTGGATTTTTTCAATACCCTCGGGATGCCCACTTCTACAACTGTTTCCATAGTCTTTGAACTTTTGGGGGCCTCCGTAGCCATGTCGATGATAAAAATCGCTGCCGACAGCGGTTCTATCGGAGATGTGGTAGATTATATCAATACTTCCAAGGCCACCGAAATCATTTTGGGCATTTTACTTTCCGTTGTTGTGGCCTTTTCGGTAGGGGCTGCCGTGCAATGGGTTTCCAGGCTTTTATTATCCTACGAATTCGAGAAAAAGGATACTTGGATCGGGGCGCTCTTTGGGGGCGCGGCTTTATCGGCCATGACCTACTTCATTCTCATCAAAGGTATCGGGGGCACCGATCTGGCCGAACAAAGCCTGACCTTTATCGGCGATATGACCATCAAGGAATACCTGCAAGCGGAATGGGTTATCGTGGTTTTGGCAAATTTCATTCTCTGGTCCGTATTGTCATTCGGACTGCTGACCTTTTTGAAAATCAACATTTACAAACTCATCATCGGCGTCGGTACTTTTGCACTGGCATTGGCTTTTGCGGGAAATGATTTGGTCAATTTTATCGGGGTACCTATTGCTGCATGGCAATCCTTTCAGGCGTGGACAGCCTCTGGGGTAGAGGCCACCGAGTTTGGTATGGACGTGCTCGCGGCCAAAGTCCCCACCCCTACCCTTTTATTGTTTATTTCAGGGATGGTAATGGTACTTACCCTGTGGTTCTCCAAAAAGGCCCTATACGTATCGGATACTGAAATCAATCTGGCCCGGGAAGGGGAAGCCCGGGAACGTTTCAATCCCAATTTCTTGTCCCGGACCATCGTGCGGTTTTCCATTGGTATTTCGGAAGCTGCCCGAGCGGCCCTGCCCAACTCACTGAACGAAAAGTTGGCGGTTCGGTTCAAGAAACCGGTAATCGCTCTCTCCAGGGACAAAACCTACCAAAAACCTGCTTTCGACATGGTCAGGGCATCGGTCAATCTTATGGTGGCGGGCGTATTGATTTCCATAGCCACCTCGTACAAGTTGCCCTTGTCCACTACCTATGTAACCTTTATGGTCGCCATGGGCTCTTCTTTGGCAGACAAAGCCTGGGGCGCCGAAAGTGCCGTGTACCGCGTAGCGGGTGTGCTCAACGTTATCGGCGGATGGTTCGGAACCGCCATTATAGCGTTTGTCGCTTCCGGCATCATCTTAGCCCTTATCAGTTTCGGGGAGGGGGCCGCCATTGGCATACTTCTGTTTGCGGCTATTTTGATTTTGGTCAGGAATTATTTATCCTACAACAAAAAATCCAAAGAAATACAGGCCGAAGACAGTCTTCAAAAGGCCGAGAGCAGTTCTATTCAGGGTGTCATCGAAGAAAGTGCCGAGAACATCTCGAACGTCATGAAACGGAGCAAGAAAATATACACCAACTCCATCAACGGTTTGGCTAAACACGACCTCAGTCAGTTGCAGAAAAATAAGAAACAGGGCGCTAAGCTTTCCTCGGAGATCGACGAGCTTCGGGACCATATTTTCTATTTCATCAAAAATCTGGACGAGGCTAGCGTCGGTGCCAGTAATTTTTACATCAACATTTTGGCCCACCTTACCGATATCGCCCAATCTTTGGAATATATCGGAAAAGTGAGCCACAAGCACGTCAACAACAACCACAAAAAACTAAAGTACAATCAGATCAAGGAGCTTAAGGAAATCGACCATAAACTCGAGGAGATTTTCAACAACACCAAACAGGCCTTTGATAATCGCTCTTTTGAAGAAATCGGAAAAGTACTCGAGCGAAAACAGGAACTTTTCGACCTAGTTTCCCAAAAAATACAAAAGCAGGTCGAACGCACTCGTACCGATGAGTCAAGCCCAAAAAATACCACTCTATATTTTTCCCTGCTTTTAGAAACCAAAGAACTGATGAACGTCATTATCGATATGATGGAAATGTACTATTTGGAACATGACGGCACCATTGTTCCCGCTAAGGTGATGGAATAGGGTTGCAGCACTTCACACACGTCCAATGGATTCGATGCCAGAAGAATGACTAGCTGGTTCAAGGTCAACCGTTCGAATCTTAACCTTGCCGTAACCTTAGCTTAACTTGGGTTGTTTTTCTTTGCAGCACGATAGAATCTGTAGTAATGAAGAATCTTCTTTGGGTTGCCCTTTTATTAGTTTCAACAGCTGGTCTATGTCAAAGCCACGGCTCTGTATTCGGTAGTGTACTCGACCGTGAGATGAACGAAGAACCCCTAATGTTTGCAAATGTTGAATTACAGAATACCGAATGGCATACTCAAACCAATCTTAGCGGTAACTTCGAAATTGTCGGAGTGACACCCGGAAATTACACCTTGGCCATCAGCTTTTCCGGTTATCAAACCAAAACTGTACCCATTAAGGTAGAAGAGAATAATACGGTCGATGTACTTGAGTCCCTCTCGGCCAAAGCTATAGATGTTGGAGCATTTACGGAATCTGTCGATGCGGAGGCTCAAACTTCGAATAATCGGATTTACGAGTTGGATAACTCGCTCAGGAGATAAAATGGGGAGTTACGGATAATTTGGGGTGCCAAATCCGTATAATTTCAATTTTTGTCAGCTACACCCTCAGCACTTTCACGATTGATTACACTAGCAATGACATTATTGGAGAATTCTACTTCCTTAATCTTACCGTCGGTCCAAAAAAACCATTTTCCGGTTCGGATGCCTTTGTGGTAATTCCCCATAGATACCTTTTCACCTGTGGCATCATAGCTTACCCATTCCCCATGTAGCTTACCGGCCATATCGAAAGTACCTTCTTGGCTAACTTCACCGTTTTCATGGTAATACGTGGCCTCCAACAAATTGGTTTCCTTGTTGTGTTTCACATCTTTTTCCTTTTGTGCGAAGACTCCAGTGGTACACAAAATGAATGCGAATATTCCTACTAATTTTTTCATGACTTACATATTTCGATACACAAATCTACTTTAATTTTACATTAAAAACAAGTTCACTTAACATTAAATTTACATTAGAACGGTTCTAAAGTTCTTTTAGTATGTAATTGACCTTCTATTTATAATTGTCCCACAGTGCCGTTCGTCGAATATTTATACCTATTCCACATTTCCAACGTTAAGAGTAGAGCATAATTTGTCTTCATCCTTTTGATACGGGCTTTCTTTAAGTATAAGTTCGGCAGGTCCGATAACCTGTGGGAAACAAAGACGAACCTAAAACCCCAAAACTTGAGCCTTATGCGAAGATTTAGACTTTCTTGCCTAGTGGCATCCGCCTTCTTGCTATTGGTTTCCTGTAGTAAGGACAGCGCGGCAGATGAAGAAGGAACGACCGGCCCCGAGACCGAAAATCCCGAAACCGACAAACCGGGTTCCGACAATCCCGAAAAAGATGAAGCGGAAAGAGCTGCAGCCAAAGAACTATATGCCGACTACTATCTCGCTTCGATGGATGCCCAGGGCGACGTCTCCTGGACGGGTAACTTGCCCTCTTGTAATCCCGGGACCGTCCCGCAGGCCACCAAAGACAAAATTTTGATGCGCCTGGCCTATTATAGGCAGGCTGCCGGACTTAACAATGTAATTTCCGAAAACCCGACCAAAAGCGAAAAGGCACAAAAAGCGGCCCTAATGATGTTCGCCAACGGCACTTTGAACCATTATCCGCCGAACGATTGGGATTGCTACACCGACGATGGGTACGAAGGGGCAAGCAATTCGCTATTGACCTCGACCCGAAATGCGGGGGCCATCGATTCCTACATCAGAGATCACGGCGCCGACAACTTTCCCGTGGGTCACAGGCGTTGGTTATTTTGGCCAAGACTTCAGGAGATTGGAATCGGCAATACCAGCAGCTACAATGCAGTGTGGGTAATAGGCAACGGCGGAACACCTCCAGATGACGCTCCGGATTTTGTTGCATGGCCGCCGGAAGGCTATCTACCGAAACAATTGGCCTACGCGAGATGGTCCTTTTCAATTGCCGAAGCTGACTTTAGCGGAGCTACAGTTTCAGTGAAATTAAAAAATGGAAGCAATGTTTCCCTGGAAAAAGAGGAACAAGGTGCTGAATTTGGAGATAAGACCCTTGTTTGGCGGCCGGAAATTAACACAAATGCCCTTACCGAAGACACGACTTACGTAGTGACCCTCACCGATGTGGGTATTGATGGGGAAATGAAGGATTTCGAATATGAAGTGACGCTGTTCGACGTGGACTTATAGACTTGTTTTGAGTTCGCAGCCCATTTTTAAAAACCCACTTTACTGGTATCCAAAATTCGCTTGGAACTGGTTTCCTATTTTAAATTCGCCCTCAACGGTAAAAATTCATCTCATCCATATAATTCCAGACCGATGCAGGAAGCAGGGGCCGTACGTTTTTTCCGGCCTTGTGATTCTTGCGGATAAACGTGGATGAAATTTCCATGATGGGAGCATCAATAGGATGTATCTTCGGATGCCCTTCGAAGTTATGCTCCACCTTGCCTTCCGAAATTCTCGGATATACGTAAAGGTCGTGTTTCTCCAATATCACCTCGTAATTTTTCCATTTATGGAAGCTTTTGAGGTTATCCTCGCCCATTATTAGTGAGAAATGATGGTTCTGACCGTATTTTTCATTCAGATGCACTAAGGTGTTTACGGTATAATTGGGTTGGGGCAGGCCGAATTCTATTTTACTTGGCTTAAGTTTTTCATAAGCTTCGGTAGCTTCAAAGACCATCTGGTACCGATGGTGGTCTTCGAGCATGGATTTCTTTTGCTTGAACGGACTTTGTGGGGTTATCACGAACCAGACCTCGTCCATATCCGAAAATTCGACCATGTGGTTCGCTATGACCAGATGTCCGATGTGAATGGGATTGAAGGTTCCAAAGTACAGGCCTACTTTTTTCATGGACAAAAACCGTTGGCTGTTCAACTAATCTTGATTTCCCGAACTTAGGAAAATGATGGACGGGATTGATCAGGTTTCTGAATCATCTCTTTTTGCTTCCCTCAGAATCTTCTGCGATAAACTCCGCCACCAAATCGCGGGCTTCTTTGAGCGCGGTATCCAGGTCGTAGTTCTTGATGATTTTATCGAATTGAGGTGCAGTAGCCAGTTCTACCGAGGCTTTCGCGATGCGCATATTGATTTTTTCATCGCTCTCGGTACTTCGCTTTTTCAATCGGATTTTCAATTCGTCAACGCTTGGCGGTTTGACGAACACGGCCAAAGTCTCTTCGGGAAATTTTCTTTTGATTCGAAGGCCACCGGACACATCGATATCAAAAATAACATTCTTGCCCTCGGCCCAAAGACGTTCGACTTCGCTTTTTAAAGTCCCGTAAAAGTTGTCACGGTACACCTCTTCCCATTCCAAAAAATCTCCGGCCTTGATGTGGTTCTTAAATTCGGAAACGGACATAAAATAGTAGTGTTCGCCGTTCTTTTCCTTGACCCGACGGGGTCTCGATGTGGCTGACACAGAGAAAGCCAAGTTCAATTCAGGACGTTCTAAAAGATGACGAACGATAGTGGTCTTGCCACTGCCCGAGGGTGCCGAAAATATCAAGAGTTTACCGCCTTTCATTATTTAAGTTCAACTATCGTGTTTAGTTTGAGCATGTGTGTTGGGTTCGAAATAAGGTATAGATCGTATAACCTAATTATTAGAACGGATATCGAATACGTTAGAACTAATTTATACAAAAACTACCAACGTACCTTATCAGACTTTTTTTTCGTTCCAGCTCACAATACGTTCAACATCTGCTCCTTGATTTTCTCGAGCTCGTCTTTCATCTGCACGACCAACTGTTGCATGGGAGCGTAATTGGCCTTGGATCCGATGGTGTTGATTTCGCGACCGATTTCCTGTGAGATGAATCCCAATTTTTTTCCGTTGGAATCATCGGAGTTCAGCGTTTCGGCGAAATAGTTCAAATGGTTCGCCAATCGGACTTTCTCCTCCGTAATATCGTATTTCTCCAGATAATAAATGAGCTCTTGCTCGAAACGGTTGGCATCGACATCTGCCTGCAAATCCGCAAGTGCTTTTTCGAGCCGTTGGCGAACATCGGACTGCCGGTCGGGATCCATCTGCTCCACTTTTCCCAACAAGATTTGGATGTTTTGGATACGCTGCAGAAAATCTTTTTCCAAAACACGCCCCTCTTCAGACCGGAAACCGTTGATTTCCTCCAAGGCTTCCTTGACCGCAGTATCGATGGCCTCGAATTCATCTTCATCGATATCCTCTCGTTCCGTTTTTAGGGCATCCGGCATGCGAAGGGCCATATCGAGTAGCCTCAGGTCGTCGCCGTCGGCAATGGCCCGCAACTGCTTCATGTAATTTTTGACCGCGCCGTCGTTCACTTCGACGGAGGTCTCTCCCCCGGTGAATTCCACGTACAGATTAAAATCGACCTTGCCACGCGCCAAAGATCGGGCGATGGTTTTTCGCAACTCCAGTTCCTTTTCCCGATAGGCCGAGGGCATCCGTGCATTCAGGTCCAAACTTTTACTGTTTAGGGATTTTAGCTCTACGGTAATCTTTTTTGAAGGAAGCTGTATGACGTGCTTCCCGAATCCGGTCATGGATTGAATCATGCTTTTATTTTGGAATTGGGCAAATATAGGGAAGTTTTGGGTCAAGATGGTAGGTCACGGGTAGTAAGGCACGAATGGAAAACTTGGATTCCTATTTGTTTCACCCGACCGAATTCAAACTAAAGAGCGGGTGAGCCAAAGCTTTTCAGAGTTCCTTGATTTTGATATTCCGGTACCAGACCTTATCGCCATGATCTTGCAGCGCTATTTTGCCTTGGATGAATTTTCCGAAACCGTCCCAATCGGCGAATTTGGATTTGGAGACCATGGTACTCCATATTTCATTTCCTACGGGAAAGGTCACGATTTCCTCACCGTTGAGTTCCACGCTTCCCCGTTTTTCACCGTTGTCGACTGTAATAATCATGGTATTCCATTCGCCGGCAGGCTTTGTGACATCTTCCGAAGGACCCTCCATATCGTACAACGCCCCGGCCTGATGGCTAGTTCCCACTTCGGCATCGGGATGCCTTTTGTTATCGAGCACTTGTATCTCAGGACCCGTGTGGTAAGGCTTATCGTACTTTTCGTCTTCGTTGACGCCCCACATCACGCCACTGTTACCGCCTTCCGAAATTTTCCAATCCAGGGAAAGTATAAAATCGGTAAATTCATTTTCGGTCACCAGATCGTGGATTTCGCCGTCCTGACGATTCTCGGGAGGATAAAAAGCCAGCGCCCCATCCTCTATTTTCCAGTTCCCCGAAACACTATCCTTTTGATATTCTTTCCATGCATCCAAAGAGCTGCCGTCGAACAACATCGTCCATTCCTGAGGTGGTTCTTCTGCCTCGGCCTCGGCAACGCGCTCGGATTCAATTTCTTGTTGGGATTTTTCCGCCTTGTCCTTACAGCCAAAAATAGATACGGTAACAAAAAGGGTCAGGATTAAATTTTTCATAGGATGTAGTATATTAGGATGACAGGATTTAAATCGTCAATTAGGACACCTGATGTATGAATTAAAACTATTTCTAAAGGATGCTATATCCGTACGAATTTCTCGGGTGCATTCCTACTTCTCAAGACCCAAAATCCGCTGTAGCCGATTGGTATCGATATCGGCCCCGGCAAAATCGTCAAAAGCCTTTTCGGTGGCCTCGATGATATGGTCCTGAATGAAAACGGCTCCTTCCCTTGCTCCCTGTTCAGGACTCTTGATGCAACATTCCCACTCCATTACCGCCCAGACATCACAACCGTATTGGGTCAGCTTCGAGAAAATGGTTTTGAAATCGATTTGGCCATCGCCCAGCGAACGGTAGCGTCCGGCGCGGTCGCCCCAATTGTTGTATCCTCCAAAGGCTCCTTTTTTTCCGGTGGGATTGAATTCGGAATCCTTTACGTGAAATGATTTGATAAACTCATGATAGTGGTCGATGTACTCGATGTAATCCAATTGTTGCAGCACGAAATGGCTGGGATCGTAGAGAATGTTGACGCGCTTGTGGTTATTGGTCGCCTCCAAAAAGCGTTCGAAGGTATCGCCGTCATGCAGGTCTTCGCCCGGGTGGATCTCATAGCAGACGTCCACGCCCTCTTTATCGAAGTGGTCCAGAATCGGCATCCAGCGTTTGGCCAGTTCCTCGAAGCCCATTTCCACAAGTCCGGGTGGGCGTTGTGGCCAGGGGTGGAAGGTGTGCCAGAGCAGGGCCCCGGAAAAAGTCGCATGGGTGTCCAGTCCCAATCGGCGACTAGCGGTCGCAGCCTTTTTGACCGTGTCAACGGCCCATTCCGTACGGGCCTTGGGGTTGTTCTTTACCTTATCGGGCGCAAAATTGTCGAACATCAGGTCATAGGCAGGGTGTACGGCCACCAATTGGCCCTGCAAATGGGTCGACAGTTCGGTGATTTCCAAACCGTGGTCGTTGATTTTTCCTTTCAGCTCGTCGCAATAATCCTGACTTTCCGCGGCCTTATCTAAATCGATGAGGAAGCTTTCCCACGTGGGAATCTGTATCCCTTTATATCCTAGATCCGCTGCCCATTTACACATTCCGTCCAACGAATTGAACGGTGCCTTGTCATCTACGAATTGTGCCAAAAATACTGCTGGCCCCTTGATTGTCTTCATCCTATTGAATCTTCATTTGATTATCCAACTTATTCCTGTTTATCATTTTTATCATCCTAAGCGGGAACTTACACCACATGGATTTTTTGGCCTCCCAACGATAACCCAAGAAGGGTTCGAAGAATAAGTCTTATCTTTATTTTCTGTAAACTTGTGAAATAATACTCCCCTTCGGGATGTGATAAATATAGCAAATACAATACGATTAGAACAAGAATTACCCTATGAATCAAGAAGTAGAATATGACGCCATTGTGGTCGGTACCGGCATCAGTGGTGGCTGGGCGGCGAAGGAACTCTGTGAAGGGGGATTGAAGACCTTGGTGCTCGAGCGCGGCCGTATGGTCAAGCATATAGAGGATTACCCAACGATGAATGACGACGTGTGGGATTACCCTTTGCGAGGGCAACTCTCACGGGAGGATGAAAAAAAATACCACGTCCAGAAAAGGGTAGGATGGGCGCCGATGGAAGACAACAAACATTTTTTTGTCAACGATCTCGAACACCCCTATGTGGAAAAAAAACGTTTCGATTGGATTCGAGGCTATCAGGTCGGCGGACGCTCGCTTACCTGGGGCCGGCAGAGCTACCGGTGGTCGGATATCGATTTCGGGGCGAACAAAAAGGATGGCAACGGGGTCGACTGGCCGGTTCGCTATGCCGATATTTCGCCTTGGTACGATAAAGTGGAGGAATATATAGGAGTGAGCGGCGAAAAATTGGGCCTCGAAGTTTTGCCCGACGGAAAATTCCAGCCCAAAATGGACCTGAACTGTGCGGAGCTGGATTTTCAGGATGCCGTTTCCAAAAAATTCGATGACGGGCGCTTGGTGACCATCGGGCGCGTCGCTCATATTACCGATCCAAAAGCGGACAAACAGAACCGCGGTGTCTGCCAGTATCGAAACCGTTGCAGCCGTGGATGCCCCTTCGGCAGTTATTTCAGCAGCAACTCCTCTACCTTGCCAGCGGCGGAACGTACCGGTAATATGACGTTGCGTGCGAACTCCATCGTTTACGAAATAATGTACGATGACACGACCAAAAAGGCGACCGGCGTCAAGGTCATAGACGCGGAGACTAAAGAGAAAATGGAGTTCAAGGCGAAAGTCATTTTCCTCTGCGCCTCGGCCATGGCCTCCGTAGGTATTTTACTCCAATCGAAAAGCGAACGTTTCCCCAACGGACTGGGCAATGATTCCGACGCCTTGGGCCGGGGAATCATGGACCACCACTACCAATTGGGCGCCACCGCAAAGGTCGATGGCCATCTGGATAAATATTATAAGGGTAGACGGGCCAACGGATTTTATATTCCCCGGTTCGTAAACTTGGACGGCTCTGGCGAACAAAAAGACTACCTACGGGGATTCGGCTACCAAGGCACCGCCAGCCGGGAAGATTGGACGGCGGGTATCGCCGAAATGAACTACGGCGCAGCCCTGAAAGAAGAAATTTTGAAACCGGGAAAATGGAAAATCGGTGCCACCGGCTTCGGGGAATTTTTACCTTACGACGACAACCGAGTCACCTTAAGCGAAACAGAAAAGGATCAATGG
>JBAUIP010000158.1:0-2280 GCA_049683055.1 Pricia sp. | reverse complement strand
GTCATAGGTTTCTGTATGGGTCAAAATGCCTAAGGTATCGGGTAATAGGATGCGTTTGATTGGTTGATCCGAAAGAAAATCCAAGAATTGGAAAACATAGTCTTTGGAGTTTCGCATTCCGTTGCTCCAATCTTCCAAATAAATATTGTTATGGATTCCTTTTTCTGTAGCGGATGCAAAAACGGATGCGATTTCCTTAAAATGTTGCTCCGGTGTCTTTTTGAGCTGGTACTTGAGATGGTTGAGGGATCCCTTGGTGAGCAAATTTTGGGTCTTGGCACCCGCTTCTTCCATCCATTGTAGGGATACACCCTTATCTACAAAAGTCAGGACCTCGATTTTCTCCAGATAATCTTTAGTGGATGCCCATTCTGTAATCTGCTTTACGGACTGTAGTTCCCCTTCGGATACTCGAGCGGATGCCACTTCGATTCGGTCGACCTTCAACTCATCGAGCAGTAGCTTCGCCAAGGTCAATTTCTCGGAAACGGAAAAGGATACCCCCGAGGTCTGCTCCCCGTCGCGGAGGGTGGTGTCCATGATTTCTATCCGTCTTTTCATATTACAACGGCCGGTCTGTCGCAAATTCCCGAATCTGCTCCTTAATATTTAACAGATAGTCAATATCGTCAAAACCGTTTAGCATGTTCGCTTTTTTGTAGGCGTTGATTTCGAAGCTTTCTTGGTCCCCGGTCGCCTCAATAGAAATAGTTTGTTCCGGCAGATTGACCTCTAGAATGGCATTTGGATCCGCTTCGATGGCGCGGAAAATTTTCTCCAAAAATTCGGGACTGACCTGAACCGGAAGCACTCCGATATTAAGGCAGTTGTTCCGGAAAATATCCGCAAAAAAGCTGGATACCACACAGCGGAACCCATAATCGTAAACCGCCCAAGCGGCATGCTCGCGCGACGATCCGGAGCCGAAATTCTTTCCCCCAACGAGAATACGCCCGCTATAAATAGGATTGTTCAATACGAAATCTTTCTTTTCGGAGTGGTCGGAGTTGTAGCGCCAATCGCGGAATAGATTGTCGCCGAAGCCTTTACGTTCCGTAGCTTTTAGGAAGCGGGCGGGGATAATTTGGTCGGTATCTACATTTTCTATCGGCAGCGGAACTGCGGAAGATGTCAAGATGTTGAATTTATCGTATGCCATAAATACTTGCTTTACTTTTTTTCTAATTGCGAGCGATGCGATTCCTACGCATGTTCCAATTCCGCCTCCATCAATTCCCGAGGATCGGTCACTTTGCCGGTCACCGCAGCGGCCGCCGCGACCAACGGACTCGCCAAAAGCGTCCGCGCACCGGGACCTTGACGTCCCTCGAAATTCCGGTTCGAGGTGCTTACCGCGTATTTTCCGGCGGGAATCTTGTCATCGTTCATGGCTAAACAAGCCGAGCATCCAGGTTCGCGCAGGGCGAATCCAGCTTCCTCTAGGATATCCAACAGGCCTTCCTCTTTTATGGCCTTTTCGACCTTATGGGAACCGGGCACCAACCAAGCGGTCACATTGTCCGCCTTTTTCCTTCCTTTTACTAAGGATGTGAACAAGCGAAAATCCTCGATCCGGCCATTGGTACAGCTTCCTAGGAAAACAAAATCGATGGGTTTTCCCATCATGGAATCGCCCTCGTTGAAATCCATATATTTTAGGGATTTGTGATAGGTGGCCGCCCCGCTATCCTTTGCATCCGCTACCGGAATCCCATGTGAAATTCCGATACCCATGCCGGGGTTGGTACCGTAGGTAATCATAGGTTCGATATTGGCGGCGTCGAAGGTAATTTCCTTATCGAATTCCGCATCCTCTTCGGTGGGCAGGGTTTTCCAGTAGGACATGGCGGTATCCCAAGCTTCACCGGTCGGGGTAAATTCCCTTCCCTTTACATAATCAAAAGTCTTTTCATCCGGTGCGATCATCTCACCACGCGCGCCCATCTCGATGCTGAGGTTGCAGACGGTCATACGGCCTTCCATGGTCATATCGCGGAATACCTGTCCCGCATACTCCACAAAATAGCCCGTAGCGCCCGAAGTGGAGAGCTGGGAAATGATGTATAGTGCGACATCTTTAGGTGTAACTCCGAAATTCAGTTTTCCCTCTACGTTGATACGCATGCTTTTCGGCTTGGTCTGCATAATGCACTGGGTAGCGAGCACCATCTCGACCTCGGAAGTGCCAATTCCAAAAGCAATCGCCCCGAAAGCCCCGTGGGTAGAGGTGTGGGAGTCTCCGCAGACGATTGTCGCGCCGGGTTGGGTAATGCCATATTC
>JBAUIP010000157.1:0-6318 GCA_049683055.1 Pricia sp. | reverse complement strand
GAGGTGGAAATCAATCCTACCGCCATCCCTTTATCATCCTCCGAATCCAGAAGTCCTGCCGGCAGGGAAATTGGGGTGCCCAGCGCAATTACATTGTCCCCGCCGTCTATGGAGTAATACGGTTGGGCGGAATTCGCTGCCGGATTGACACTGATATAAATATTTACCGAACCGGCATCCAAAACACCGGCCACATCATATGTTTGAACGGATACGTTTGTAGGGCCATCCTCCCGGACCACCTCAAAACCATAAACGTCGTCAGTGTTCAACACCCCTTCCATCAGGGCCACCTTTATATAATGGTCTTGGTCGCCGTTGCCAACATAGAGTCCGTACGAAAGTCCACTGACCGGAGTGATACCGCCGAAAGGGGACTCGATTCGGGTATGCGCGCTGAAGGGGGCAGAATCGGCATCCACATTGATACCGATTTGAAAAGCATTCTGTTGCGTATTGGTAGCACTACGGGCGTCACCTTCGCTGACGGCATCGATGGTGGCCTTGCCTCCTGCCCCACCGAAAGATAAATTGTCCGTATCGAATTGATTTAGATAATCCGTGTTGCCGCTGGGGTCCAGCATCAATCCCGTAAAACCCAATCCGAAAAATCCGGTACCGGGGTCGTTGTTCCAAAATGGATATTCGATGGGGAGGTTCGTGCTTGTTCCGTTGTCGGCATCGATGGCAAAAACATCCGCTGTATCGGCTATACCATCGTTGTCGTCATCGGTATCGGTCAGGTCCGATATAAAATCGCCGTCATTATCGGTAGGTTTGCTTCCACCGGAACAGATGTCCGTTCCGTTGGCCAACTCATCGTCATTGGTAAAGCCGTCGAAATCATAATCCTCGGTACCGACATAACCGGCATCCGTCGGAGAAAGGCAATTTTCAAAGTCGGCGGGTTCGAATACCGTGATATTGTTGGCTCCGTAGGTCGCCGCCCAAATCGTTCCGGGAAAAGGGTCATTGTCACCTTGGGCGATAACATCCAAAGGTTGGGACCCAAAACCGGTCAGGAAATTGTTGTTTTTAGATTGCAATCCTTCGCCGTTCCCGTTCAGTTCATAGCGATTGATCTTACCGTTCAAAGAAGCGGTCAGCAAATCGCCCTGCATCGCCCCGTCAAAATTACTGGCCGTATATTCGGTGATACCGTTGGTCGAAGAGCTGACAATATCGAAAATTCGCATTCTCGGGTCGGATTGAGCGCCGACCAGATATTCGCCCTGAAGAGGATCATCAGGAAAATCGTTTAGGTCAAAGTCGGAATTGAAGTATCCGGATACCCCGGTCAAAAGATTTCCAAAATCGTAGTCGGCCGTCAGGACCCAAGTGCCACCTTCAAAGTTGTACACTTTAACTCCGGCCTGGGATGGAAAGGCCCGAATCGGTACCGGATGCCCGGCGTAATACGAACCGTCGGCATCGGTAACATTCCCAACATAGTGCAAGGCATCCCATATGGTCAGTCCGCTATTTTCAAAATCATTGGTGACGTAGTCTCCTGCAGATGCATCGTAATTGGCAGGGTTCTGGTCGGCCTTACTATTTCCTGAGTTGTCGTAGATGACCGGAGCACCGCCCCAGTTCTCGTTCGGCCCGTTGTCGCTCGAGTATATTTTTCCCTCCGCGGTGATAACAACGTCGTAGCCGTTACGCCATCCCGGAGAAAAAATCTGAACAGGACCGCCCGTCTCGGTGAATGCCTGGTTGAGGGCGTTGTTTCCTCCGAACGGATCGCCGATGTCGATAGTAGCGTCATACATGGGATGGCCTTGGGAATATGGAAAATTAGGGTGTGAATTCGTTATATCTTGCCTGTCGGGATCATTGAGCGTTGGCAGGTCGTAGATGAACGGAGTGGTACCGTTTCGGGAATCAATAAAAGGTCCGCCATTGGCAGCTTCCATTTGCTCCAATTGGGTCAGATTGACAATCAGCAGCGCCGCGGAAAGATAGGTCTCCGAAGTACCGGCGAAATTATTGCTGGGTGCGCCCATATTGGCATTACCACCCTGTTGCAACAGCAAATAGGTACTGCCGTTTTGTTCGAAAATATCCATACCATTGGTGGAATGGTTTTCCTCACATCGTGGAAGGCCCCTCACCAAATCCACTTTATCCCAGGTGCTACCGTTCCAGGTCAAACGGGAAAGTACGCCCGAATTGGTATCGAGGTTGGTGTCGGTACCTCCGAACGCACCACCATGGCGGGTATCGGAAGAACTTACGTAAAGTATCGGGGTCGTAGCGGTGCCTGTGGCCAAAATTCCTGTCACCTGACGGGTATTCGCCGGGTTGACCGTTCCGTCGTCATTATGGTTCGGCGTTTCGGTCTTTACCACTGTAATTGCTTCGGTTTTTGCAACGGTATAGGTGCCTTGACCCGCCGCGGCATTGTCACGGGAGATGGTATATTCCAGAATCGTACCGTCTTGCTGCGCGACGTAAAGATTACCGTTGGGGCCAAAATCCAAAGACGTCGGATTCGATAGGTTTTCGCCCGCAAGTCCGGAGGCATTAAAACTTTGGCCGTAAGAAAATCCGGTAAAAATTAGGGCGATAAACAAACAAGGGAGCAAGGTCCACGGGGAGTAGCATTTCTTCATAGGTTACGTAAAATTTGGGTCCTTAAAACCTGTCGGATTGGAATCGACAGTTACCACAAAACTAATTTTAGCTGTTCGGACCGCATAGAACATTGGGCTTTATTCGATTAGCTTCTGTTTTTTATCGCTCAGTGTTAGGGCGATTTTCAGGTCATCGGAGAAAGCTGCGGATGATGGAGTGGGAGTTTCTCGAAGCCTAGCAAGAACAATCCTACTTGACGGTGATAGAGCCTATCATCATATCAATCCTTATTCTACTTACTTGCCATTTGCTTATCTTTAACTCGGTATATCCTTTAACCCATACAAGAGAGAAAAATCAACCCAATGAATATCAACAGAAGAAATTTTCTAAAAGGCACGACCGCTGCCATGGCGTTATCCTCGTTTGGAATGTACGGCATCGACCTGATGAACAATGAAAAACCGATACGAGTGGGACTCATAGGAACGGGATGGTACGGCAAAAGCGATCTGTTCCGGTTGATTCAGGTGGCCAACGTCGAGGTGGTCTCCCTGTGCGATGTGGATGCAAGGATGCTCGCGGGAGCGGCCAAACTCGTCAGCCAGAGACAGAAATCAAATAAAAAGCCGAGGCTGTATTCCGATTATAGAGAAATGCTTGCGGAGAAGGATTTGGATATGGTGCTGATAGGAACGCCGGACCATTGGCATGCCCTTCAAGGCATCGCCGCGCTTCAGGCAGGGGCGCATGTTTATTTACAAAAACCGATCAGTGTAGACATCATCGAAGGGGAAGCCTTGGTCAGTGCCCAGAAAAAATATGGAAAGGTCATACAGGTCGGTACCCAACGTAAAAGTACCCCCCATCTGGTCGAGGCGAAAAAAAACATTTTGGACGCGGGATTATTGGGCAAAGTATCCCATGTCGAGATGTGCTGCTACTATCATATGCGTGATACCGGGGTTCGTTCGGCCCAACCGGTACCGGACTTTTTCGATTACGACATGTGGACAGGCCCTGCCCCGATGCGGGAATTCGACGGACTCCCCCACCGCCGATGGCGCGCCTTTACCCAGTACGGCAACGGCATCATGGGCGATATGTGCGTACACATGCTCGATACCGTAAGATGGATGCTCGACCTAGGATGGCCGAAACGAATCAGTTCCTCCGGTGGAATTTACGTGCAAAAAGAGGCGGATGCCAACATCGCCGATACCCAGACCGCCATTTTCGAATATGATGAGCTGGACTGTGTTTGGAACCACCGTTCCTGGGGTACGCCGGCAGACCCGGACTATCCTTGGGCCTTTACCCTCTATGGTGAAAAAGGGACTTTGAAGGCCAGCGTGATGCAGTACGATTTTATTCTCGAAGGCGAGGGCGAAACAATTCATAAAGATGTAATCTACGAACGCGAAAAATACCCCGAAGATATCACGGAAAAGGATATCGAACTCCACGCCGCCCCCGCCACCCGAGGGCATATGCTAGACTTTTTGGCGGCCATAGACAGTGGCGGCAAACCGGTCGCGAACATTCAAGAGGGACACATTTCGACCGCCAGCTGTATTTTAGCCAATATGGCAATGGAACTGAAACGGCCGCTGGCGTACGACCAAAGTACTATGACCGTTCTCGACGACCCCGAAGCGACGAAGCTCTTGCAGCGCGGATATCGCGAGGGTTGGGAGCATCCCGTGCCTGAAATGTTCTGACCGATGGGCCGGTCGACCCGAACTGTCGGAATTTTACGACATATTAAGTCCTTGGATAAAACCCCGGACCCACCATTCTAGCGGTGGGCTCGTGGGAATTAACCTATCCATTTCAGAAGAAATTGAACTACCCCGAGGCAAGCCGTTGGGGAATTCTAATGATTAAAGTTTGGAGAACTTGATGGTTTCTCTAAATCCATCCCCGTTGATAATGGCGATGTGCATACCGGGAGCCAGGGAGCCGATGTCCAACACTTTTTCCCCGTCTTCCAGAGATAGTCTGAGTACCGTCCTTCCCTGCATATCCCTAATTTCGATGGCCGTGGGCGGCTTGGGAAATCCTGAAAAATTCAACTCGTCATTGGCGGGATTGGGATACAAAAACGTATCCGTAGGAACTTCTGCAAAAGACGCTTTCAAGGCCGTACCGGCGGGGCTGCCACAATCGGGAGCCGTTCCGGAATTACTAAAATACAAAGTAAACCCCCTTCCTTTGGAAACCATCACAAAATTATTGCCGTCGGTTGTTGCCCAGTATGAGCCATCCAGTCTGGGGATTCCGGTATTTCTCAACCTAATTTCCGGATTGGCATTTTTAAACTGAAACGTAGCCGAATTGCTGAAGTCTACGTACCATTGGGGCTTACCGTTGTCGGTATTGAACGCAAACTGGTAGAGTCCATTGTACTGGGCATCCCAATTGATCGTAAATTCCCTGATATTATCCATGGACGGGCCGCCGTCTCCTAAGACGTAAACATTTTTATAGGACGAACTAACGGATTTGAGTCCGCTCGCCGTGGGCGTCCCAAAAGTACAATCGGAGCTGCCACCCCCGCCACCATCACCGGTGACCGTAAGCCTAAAACTATCTTGACCCGTGGCACCATCGTTATCCGTGGCCACGACCTTGATGGTATAGCTACCAGGGGAAAGTCCGTTCAGTTCATTGGGTTTCGGGGAGCGGGCATGTCCCCAGTTATAAGGGGCAACGTTTTCCTGACGTACCACATTGTCATCGATAAATAATCGTACGTTGACGATATTGCCATCACTGTCATTGGCGGTCGCATCGACCTGTAGCCTGTATCCCTCGGAAACACTCCGGTTTCCGTTGGGTCTGGAGATAGTAACGGTCGGTGAGACATTATCGTCTCCGCCACCTCCGCCCCCGTCGACGGTACTTTCCCAATTCTGGATGATATCCTTTACGAGTTTTCCCGAGGTGGTCAACTGGTTGTTCTTCAGTCCGGCAACACCTTTGCCACCTTGAACGACCGATCCGGTCTCCGGAAAAGGCTTATCGCTCACGGACCAATTGGCGTGGCTGATTCCTTTTTCCTGAAGAAATTCCATCCATATTTGGGTATTTTCTGGATCCGGCGCTCCCTCGCCCGTGTTCAAAATGGTTCCCCATTCGGTAACGAACAGCGCAGCCCCGTTGTCAAGGGCCGTCTGCGCTCTATCCCTTAGTTGGTCGTGCGGCCGGAAGGCAGCGTAGAAATGCAAGGTGTAGGCAACATTGTTATCGTCGATCTGATTTCTGGATGCCACATCGACCTCTTGGGAGTACACACTGGTCCCCACGACGATAAGGTTATCGGGATCTTCGGAACGTATACCAGCTATGACCTGCTCGGCGTAATTCTTGATTACAGGCCAGCTTTGGTTGATCGGCTCGTTATAAATTTCGTAAATGACGTTCGGGGTATCACCGTAAATGCGGGCCATTTTCGTAAAAAAGGCCACCGCCTCATCCGTATATTTTTCGGCCTCATGGGTGTGCCAATCGATAATTACGTAGATGCCCTGATTTATGGCGGCGTCAACCACTTTACGGATTTTGGCTTCCTGAAAATCGGGGTTGTCAATGTATCCATTGCCACCGTCCCATGTCTCCTTGACGCCCATCGCGGCGCGGATGATCGAACTGTTCCAATCGCTCGTCAAATGTTCGACGGTCTCCTCGTTATAGAAATCGGACGTGTCGCCGGCGTTGCTCCAAAAAAGACTGTTTCCG
>JBAUIP010000156.1:0-3060 GCA_049683055.1 Pricia sp. | reverse complement strand
CCAGTGACCTCTGCCCTGTCAAGGCAGCGCTCTAAACCAACTGAGCTAATGACCCAATAGAAAAGCTAATTTTGCTGTACATTCAAAAAAAGCCATCTACCGAGGATGACTTTTGGTGGGCAATGAGGGATTCGAACCCCCGACCCCCTCGGTGTAAACGAGGTGCTCTGAACCAACTGAGCTAATTGCCCGTAATAAACTTAATCTTCGTTCGACCGTCTGGTCCCGACTATCTTAGCGGATGCAAATATAGAACTCTTTTGGTGGTTCCAAAAGAAAAAAATGGGAATTATTATAGGGCGAAGTTTCCAATAACTATTACCAATCCATTTAGGTTTACAAGTTTCAAAATAAAGGACTTTGAATCGGGAATCGACTAAAAATCAATCGAAGGGGGCACTATTTGATTCTATTTCGCGTTAATTCAATAACGCGACGAAAAATTACTTTTCCAGGCCATAATCCCTATTAACATTAACCGACAAACCCAATAACCATGTCATTTTTAGCCAAACTAAACGTCGACGGAAAGCAATATAACATCCTCAGATGTACCTACGATTTCGACCAACCGATGGATTCGACCGGAAAGCCGGCCGGAAAGCCCCAAGGCGGCCGCATCATGGCCACTATCGAGGCCGACGGCTCTTACGACCTGCTCCACTGGATGGCCTCCCCGGACCAGACAAAAGACGGAAGCGTGACCTACTACAAACGCGACGCTATGTCCAGATTGCAACAGGTACTTTTCAAAAAAGCATTTTGCGTCAAGCTCACCACCCACTTTGAGGCCACCGGATCGGCACCCTTGCAGATCCGCATTATTATTTCTGCCAAATCGCTGCAGATCGGCGATATGAAGTTCGAGAACCCCTGGGGCGAATAAAAAACCCGACCTCACCCGCGGGAGGTACCCCGAAAGCTACACCTCTCTCCGAAAGGCCCGAGGCTACCTTCCCGTTCAAGCCTTAATTTAGATTTATATGGAAGAAGAACTTTTAAAGGAACTCGACAGCATACTCAACCCCGCCATCAATAGATCTTGGGGGCAAGCCACGCGTTTGAAGAGCTTCGGCGGAGACCCGCGCACAGCATTTCTCGACAACCTTAAGATAGAGATGGACCATGCCAAGGTCGACCTCTCCAAAATCACGTACAAGATGGATTTGGCCATGCAAGGCCACAGCACTGATGTCGAGCGGGCCGCCGCCGAGATGGAGACCTGCACTGGCCCCGAACTGCCCGAAGTCAACTCGTCGGACTACGTTCGCGAGATTAACGACGGCTTTGAGGTCTGGGACGGCATCAAATGGGTGCCTCTATCCAAAAAAGCTAACATAAAGTTGGAGGTATTCGCAAATCCCGAACGCGACAATAGTCCCGCTGTAAAGGTTTGGGCAAGCGACGAGAGCCTCAAGACCAGCGTGGTCTTCATCGACAACGACCTCCACGCCCCCGGCTGGGACGTC
This sequence comes from Pricia sp., assembly GCA_049683055.1. Lineage (GTDB taxonomy): Bacteria > Bacteroidota > Bacteroidia > Flavobacteriales > Flavobacteriaceae > Pricia. The sequence continues at coordinate 1,591 of JBAUIP010000156.1, read as the reverse complement.
GGCTACACATCGATGGGCGAGCATTTTGATGAAATACCTAATTTTATTCCTCGAAACGCCTACTGGGAAGATCCGTTCTACGGTACGGTTAAAACATCCGCAGGTTTGTTCGGTAGAACGGCCGGTGCCTTGGGCATGCGGCATTTAGGAAATATGTCGCCATGGCGAACCGCGGACGCTCTTAGAAACGCAGAGGGATGGTATCGAAATAAAGAGGGTGTGCTTCAAAACTTGAACAAACAAAGAGGCATAGGAGCTGGTGGATATCAGAAAAGTGTACGAAGGGCAGCGAGAAATGCCAGTAAATTCCGTAGTGTTGGCAAGAAATTTTTCTATGTTGGGGCGGCTATGAGTGTTGTAGATGGAGGCTTAGCTTTACATCGAAATGATTATAACAAAAATGAAGTACTGACCAAAGCGGCCGTAGATATTTTTATCGGGGCGGTTGGCGTTTGGGGAGGTCCGATTGGTTGGGCTATATCAGGCACTTACTTTGTACTAGATGTGTCAGGTGCTTTCGGAGATTGGGGCCGCCCAACTGGTCTCTCACGATATCATTATGAGCAAAACATACGAAAGAGCGTGCTTCAGAATTACGGATTTCAAATTCGGTCGTTAGAGTTTGAAATTGATTATATAACACCGGTAGAAAAATCACAAAGAGCGCATTTCCTGGAGGAACGAGCAGTCAAGCGTGATAACACTAACGTTGTCCTACCTAAATTAATTTTTGAAAAAATTAGCCAATGAAATGGATGGAAAAAATATATCCTCCGAAATTCTTGAGGTACCTCTATTATCGCTTGTATCGGTTGGCGCTAAAGACGAACAACGACACGCCAAAACTTTCCGTTTCCATCACAATGGCCTTTACGCACTTAATACAGATTTTGCTTATTATTCTATTTATCGGCGCTTGTTTTAGTAAAGACTATTTCGGAACGATGTTCGAAGGGAGCAACAAGATAATTCTTGCCTTACTCTTTCTATTCTTTTTATATATAGTAGAAATCCTATATCAATATAAAGACAAACAACTTAAATATATTCAAGAATTTGAGAGTGAAACGGCTGCTGAACGTAAGCTCGGCACAGTATATTTATGGCTCTATCTTATTCTGAGCATTCCGGTTGCACTGATACTTTCAGGCTACATAATCGTAAATGTTTCACCAAATTACTACTGACAAATACCATACTTCAAGGGGAAACATGTCGTAAAGCGAAATACGATAATCGAATTAGCTTGAAAAGTCGACCAATGTTTGCAAACTAAACCTGAATTAATGCCAAATCATGACCCGTATTAAAATCGGCATCCCCAACTTCTTCTGCCTCTCGGCATATGTGTTCGTCACCGGGTTCTTTTTATATGGACTTTTGGCGGCAGCGGGAGACGGATCTTCTTCGCGAGCACCCGGCATAGCTATCATATTCATGCTCGTCGCGTGGGCCTTTTGCACGGTGGCATCCTATATATTACTCAAAAGGTTCAAACTAGTTTACATTAAGAACAATACCTTAACGGTGATTTCGTTCTTACCGTCCACCAAGAAAATAATCCGCTTTACAGACCTCGAATCCGTTGAAT
>JBAUIP010000155.1:0-2500 GCA_049683055.1 Pricia sp. | reverse complement strand
GTTCATCGTAGACCTGCCAAATGGAATCTTTGGGTCGCTTCCAAACAATAGTGGCATCCGATTTTTTGGATATCAGGTGGATGCTGTCCTTTTTTTCCTCCAATTCCAAAGGCGCCAGGGTGGGCTGCTTTTCGTCGATCAGCCAATTGTCGATCAGTTCTTTTTCCGAATATTCTCCTAAATCCTTGGTTTCTTTGATCCAATTCTTCAGGATTTTCCGGTAGGCGGATAGGGTATCCTGCAGGTCTTTGTTGCCGGCCAAATTGTGCAATTCGTAAGGGTCATCCTTTAAATTGTAGAGTTCCTCCTCCGGTTTCATGGCACTGAGCCAAAGTCCTTGCTCGACGTTCAGTTTTCCCGCGGCATGCAGTTTTCTTAGCTCCTGCATCATGGGCATTTGCTCCCGATAGGCGACCGGAAGGGCGTGGCTGATATCCGTATTATAGCTTTTAATGTATTTGTAGCGCTTGGACCTTACCGCTCGCAACCGATCATAGAGTTCATCGAATCGGTCGGAGGTATGAAAGGTATATTCCGGTTTTCGCGGTGCCTCGAATTCCCCGAATTGGGCGATGCCCTGCATGACCTTGGGAGGCTCGATACCGGCGAGGGACAAAACTATCGGGGCATAGTCGATAAAACTGATTAGGCGGTCGTCGCGTTCGCCGGCATTTTCGTTTCCCGGAAACTTGATGACCAAGGGCACAAGCAGCCCGGTATCGTAAAGCGCCCGTTTATGCCTTGGAAAGGGACCGCCGTGATCACCGTAAAAGAAAATGATGCTATTCTCGTAGAGACCGTCTTCCTTTAAATCGGCGATGACCTCCCCGATTTGGTCGTCGAGCCGTTTCAGGTTACTGTAATTGACCGCCAAATCGTGTCGCACCGTTTCCGTATCGGGAAAATACGGTGGAACCGGCACTTTCGCAGAATCAACGAAGAGACTATCATTGCCCCGCTTCCAAATCTGGGATTCATGGCAAACCGCAAAATTGAACACGGCGAAAAACGGCTGATTCTTTTCCCGCTTTCGCCAATGGCGTTCAACACTACTTTCGTCCCAAGCGGCGTCGGTCTTTTCAAAATTGTAATCCTCTTTGGGACCATTGGCGGTGTAATAGCCCGTCTTTCGGAGGTATTCCGGAAACATCTTTACTCCTTCCGGAACCACGGGGGAATAGCTAGGTATATCCAACTCCGGATAGGGCCGATCGCCCTCCCTTCGGCCAGGGGCATAGGTACGCATGTTGTGGGTGCCGAGGGTGGTCGGATACATTCCCGTAATCAATGCACTCCGGGCGGGCGCACAAACTGGAACGGGAGTAACCGCATTGTCAAAGATGACGCCATCATTAGCCAAAGCCTCCAGATTCGGCAAGGAAATCGTGCTATCCCCATACATGGGAAACCATTGCGGACTTTGGTCTTCCGCGACCAGCCAAATGATATTGGGAGTCGAACCCGAAGAAAGATTTTTGTTGTCGGCAACTTGCTCAGACTTGTTCGGATTGCATCCAAGAGCCAGAGATGCTAGAAGACAAAAAAAGATTGGAATTTTCATGAGGAAGGTTATTTGGAAATTGATATGCCTTACCGGTAGCCATCAAATTTATAATCCGTACAATTCAAACTATTTTCGCCCCAACCCCTCCAAAAACTCCAAACTCCCCGGCACCTGATCGATTACCCTCGAAGACTCATCTTCAATGAAAAGATACTCCATCCCCAATTTCTGTGCTTCCTTGACCGCGGCGGCAATGTCAATCTGACCGGTGCCCAAAACCACATTCGTTTCGACATCGGAGGTTCCATTCTGGTTGCCTTTCACCCCTTTTTCGCAGTCCTTCAAATGCATCAGCTTAAACTCTTCCGGATATTTTCGCAACCAAGCCACCGGATCTTCCCCCGGATGGGCGAACCAGTACAGGTCCATCTCAAAATCGAAATGCTCCGAACTTTTAATCAGATGATCGATCAACAATTCATCTTTATAGGGGCGGAATTCATAACCATGCGGATGATAGGCCAAAGTAACCCCTTCCTTCGCGAACATTTCACCGGCGGTGTTAAACACCTTGATGGCCTTTTCGGTATCCGCGAGGGTAAAATTTGTACCGTCATGGGGAATCCAAAAACAGACGGCGTATTTCGTTCCATATTCTTTCGCGCGAGCTAAAACGGTCTCCGGAGTCTTTTCCAGCTCCTCGAAAGGCGCGCTCACGCTGACCATTTCAAGTCCGTTTTTCGCTATCATAGCCTTATATTCCTCCATTGGATATCCGTAGGTACCATCGTTGCCGTCCTCCAGGTATTTGATGCCCCACTCCCCTATCTTGGCAAAAGTTCCTGGGACATCCTTAGGGAATTCGTTGCGCAAGCTGTACAGTTGGATGCCAATCTTGGATTCCGTCTTCGTGTCGGTCGAGGATTTTTTAGCCGACCCGGTGGATGCCGCCCCGGATTCTGCTGCCGACGCTCCAAGACTATCGAGATACTCCAG
>JBAUIP010000154.1:0-8417 GCA_049683055.1 Pricia sp. | reverse complement strand
AAACTAGCAAATCGCTATAAAACCATCCCTGGTCGTTGCGCTGAATGTATAGTGCCATCAACTGATCGAAAAAAGAGGCGAGCGGAGTTTTGTTCAAGGGATATCCCATGGTGATATTCACCCGGTCCAAGGTTTCGGGAACAGAATTCAGGAGGGGATTCAAAAGGGTTTCTTCCCCGAGAACGACCGCGGTGTTCTTCAATTGTTCGGGATGCTGTGCGTGGAGGTCCTCCAGCAATTGGGAGGTATACTTAGCTTGGGATACATTTTTAGGCACCCCAACGATCTTGATGTTCTTCTGCGAAAGATAGTTTGAGCTCTTTCCTTTCAGCCCGTTCTCTTTCAGATAGGGCCAATTTTTCAAATGATGGCGAATAAAGAGACCGGCGTCGTGAACAGGGTCTTCCAAGAAGTAGGAGTCAATATCCCAGTAAATGTCGGAAGGTACCATATCCAAAATCCGCTGTACGAGCTGACTTTCGGCGGTATTCAGGGCGTTGAAGCCAAGAAATACAAAGGTGCGGTCAGGATGCATTTCCAGATATTCGTTCAGTTTTTCGCAGGCGGTACGGTACACGAGTCCTTGGTGACCAAGGCCTTGATTCAATAAGGTCTGGTTAAAATCGGAGTACAGTGATTCGAGGTTGTTCCAAAAGGACAGGTAATCCTGCATCATTTGGGTCTTTTCCGATTGCAGCGACCAGTGTTCGACTTCCTGAATTGCGGAAAGGTTATCGAACAGTTTGCCGGCGTTTATCAAGTAGCGGTCGATTTCATTGAAATCCTGCAACAAGGTTTGACCCCATTTAGAGAAGGTATGGAAGTTGTCCCGCGGAACAGGATTCTGCGCCAAATAGGTCTGATATAGCGTAAAAAGTTGCTGGGTGCCGCTGGCATAAGCCAGACCCGATATCTTTTCTATGAAGCTCTCGATACTATAGATTTCGGGCGCAAAAAAAGTCCTTCCGGCAGACCGTGCAAGATAGTTCTTCAAAAAACTACCTGCCCGCTTACTCGGCAGCACAAAAACCAGGTTTTCGAACGAACCGTGCTTCGCTTTGACCTTTTCGACAACTTCCTCTAAAAAACTCTGCATAATGGTAGAACTCCTGAAATCCTGATTGGTCGGAGGGAGTGTCAAGAGACAGTCTGGCAAAACGGCCGACCCCGACGGGTTATAAGTTCCAAATATACACTTAATGAAACACTAGTTTGAGCAACAATAGCGCATAAAAAAGCCCCGACAATGAAGTCGAGGCTTTTCCTATTTATATTCGAGTGAAATTACTCTTTTACCAAGTTGATTTCAACCCTTCTGTTTTCAGCTCTACCAGCTCTAGTGTCGTTGGTAGCGATGGGCTTGTCTTCACCGAATCCTACGGCAGACAAACGGAACTCCTCGATGCCTTTCTCGACCAAGAAATCTTTCACGGAAAGGGCTCTTGATTCGGACAGGCTCTTATTGAGTTTGTCACTACCTACGCTGTCAGTATGACCTTCAACGGTAAACTTAGAGTTCGGATACTCGTTCAAAATTTGGATGATATCTACCATTACGGAAGTAGACTCAGCTTTGATCGAAGATTTACCAGTGTCGAAGTTAATCGTTCTAGCGTATTCGTTCAATTGCTTCTGAACTTCCTCAGTAACCTCTGGGCATCCGTCGTTAGCAACAGTACCGGCATCCTCAGGACACTTATCGTCTTTGTCCAATACACCGTCGCCATCACCATCCGGCCATGGGCATCCGTTGTTCTCGGCAGGACCTGCTTCGTTCGGGCACTCATCGTCACCATCGGCGACTCCGTCACCATCGGCATCGGGACATCCGGCCAAGTTGGCCAAGCCAGCTTCGTTCGGACATTTATCATCCTTATCGGCAACACCGTCACCATCGGAATCAGGACATCCGTTCATTTCTTGTGAACCAGCTTCGTTCGGGCACTCATCCTTGCTATCCTCGATACCATCTCCATCGGAATCAGGACAACCATTAAAGGCCTCTAGACCGGCAACTTCTGGACAAGCATCATCCTTATCGTAGATGCCATCACCATCGGTATCGGTTCCGCCAAATTTAACGGCGAGACCGGCCATGTGCTGCCAGTGAGTGGCCGCAGCAGGATTGCTAGGGGTTGCGTACTCTTCGAAAACGTGTTTGTAGGAAGTCTGAACGGTTAGACCGATATTCTCGGTAAACCAAAAGTTAACACCCAAACCACCGTTGGCAGTACCGGCACCGATTTCATCGATCCAAGTATAACCACCACCGATTTCAATAAAGGGGTCTAAAACAAATTCTGGTGCAAATGCAAATTTTACGGTACCATCGACAGCGTAGTGCGAAAGGTCGTCAACACTGACGTCTCCCAACTTATCGATTTTGTTCAAAGAACCTCGGACACCGACCGAAAGATTGTCACCGACGGACCTTGATACCCCAATGTAGGAGATAGAAGGAAGAATGTTCCAGTGATCGCTTGCGTTGAAAAGCTGGTTACCAAAAGAAGTGGTAATCGGCTCGGGTAGATTGTCGGTACTGGTCGGGTACACGTCAATGGCATTCACCCCGAAACTAACCTGCCAAGGGTTATTCTCGTCTTGCGCTTGCATGCTGCTAACACCTACTAAAAGCAGGGCGGCAACCAATAATTTGCTAAGATGTTTCATGTTCAAATTTTTAAGTTTAAGTGTTTATTAGCTGCAAATGTAAGTTGTTAAACATTATTAACAAAATCAATCTTAAATTTTTTTTAACGCGGTTCATGGAAAAAAGTGCGCGTTTAAACGATTTTTAAAGCCTTCCCAACCTCGATGAACGCGGAGATTGCTTGGTCCAAATGTTCTTTTTTATGGGCGGCGGACAGTTGCACACGTATCCGCGCCTTGCCCTTGGGCACCACCGGATAGAAGAATCCGATGACGTAAATACCTTTGTCCAATAACTGGCCGGCCATCTCTTGGGCAAGCTTCGCATCGTATAGCATTACGGGCACAATGGCCGATTCTCCATCGATAATATCGAACCCGGCCTCTTGCATTCCTTTTTTAAAGTATTTGGTGTTTTCGTGCAGTTGCTCCTGTAGGGAACTATCCTTTTCCAACAGCTCGAATACCTTCAATGAGGCCCCTACGATCGCCGGGGCAAGGGAATTTGAGAAGAGGTAGGGTCGCGACCGTTGTCTTAGCATTTCGATAATTTCCTTTTTACCGGTGGTATATCCTCCCATCGCTCCGCCCAAAGCTTTTCCGAGGGTGCCGGTGATGATATCGACCCGGTCCATTACCCCTTTTTCCTGAAGGGTGCCGCGTCCGCTGCTACCGATAAATCCGGTAGCGTGGCAGTCGTCGATCATAACCAGCGCCTCGTATTTTTCGGCCAGGTCGCAAATGTCGTCCAAAGGTGCCACCAGCCCGTCCATGGAGAAAACGCCGTCGGTCACGATAATCTTGAACCGCGCCCCGTCGGCATCCGCTTGCTGCAATTGTTTTTCGAGCGCCTCCATATCGCTGTTGGCATAACGGTATCGCATAGCCTTGCACAGCCTGACCCCGTCAATGATAGAGGCATGGTTCAAGGAGTCCGAGATGATGGCATCCTCCTTGGTCAGCAGGGGTTCGAAAAGTCCACCATTGGCGTCGAAAGCGGCGGCATATAATATGGTATCGTCCGTGCCGTAGAATTCGGCGATTTTAGCCTCCAGTGCTTTATGGATGTCTTGGGTACCGCAAATAAAACGCACAGAGGACATCCCGAAACCGTGGGAATCCAGCGTATCCTTCGCGGCCTGAATAACGTCCGGATGCGAGGAAAGCCCCAAATAATTGTTCGCGCAAAAGTTAATGACCTTTTCGCCGGTCGAAATCTCGATGACCGCATCTTGGGGCGAGGTGATGATCCGCTCCTTTTTGAAAAGGCCGTCTTCCTCGATCTGTTTCAGTTCTTTCTGTAAATGTTCCTTGATTTTTCCGTACATAGCCTGCAAAGTAAGATAATCCGACAGAAATACCCGTCATTTTAGCATGGATTTTTGATGCGTTCACACCCGTTCCACCCGCACCGTATCATTAATATATACGATGATGCGCTGCTCAACGGCGTACCCCATATCGGCCAGGGCGTCTGCGTAATCGTATAGCTGCTCCTTATATTTCGGGTCGGGCCGCCCGGTCTTATAATCGATGAGTATGGCTTGGTTTCCTTGGATGTTGATGCGGTCGGGCCGGAGGATGCGCCCATTGGCAGTGATAATATCCTTCTCGTTCTTGACCGTGTTCCCATCGGTATAATAGGATACCAGTTCAGGATGCCCAGTCACTTGCCGGATGGTCGTTTCAAGGCTGTCAATATCATCCTCCGAAATGTCGCCGTTGCGTAAAACGTTCTCGAAGGCCGGCCGGATGTCTTTTTCGGTTTCCACGAGTCCTAGTATATAATGTATAAGGTTGCCCCTCGAAATGGCGGCTTCGCGTTCGGTGTTCCAAAGACGTCCGGAGCGGGTCAGGATGCGGAAACCGGGCCTGTCCTTATAAGTATAGCGGTAAGGGATGCTTTCGTGGCCCGTGATTTCGGAGGATGCGGTATTTGCCTCTAAATGACCGAAAGAGTAAGTGGATTCGTCGTTCCAAAGTCCCTTTTTCTGTAGGAAGTCGATGAAAAGTCCGGAATAGCGGTCCGTTTTGTGCTCTCTTTTGCTTGTCAGGTCTTTTTCACTTAGGATGTAAAGCGCGGTTTCGGCCCGGGTCAGGGCGACATAGAGTACGTTCAGGGCATCGAGCTCCATTTTATGCTCCTCGTCATAATACAGTTCGGATGCCGTTTCGCCGTAATGTTCCAGCTCTTTCTTCTCGTTGACCAGCAGTTCGTCGAAGCCATTGAAGTGGGATGCAACCACCGGAAGCCATAATTTTTTGTCCATCCGCTTATAAATGTTCTCATTGGCGAAGGGAAAGATGACTATGGGAAACTCTAGTCCCTTGGCTTTGTGAATGGTCATGATCCGTACCGCATCGATGTTCTCGGGGGCGGAGAGTGCCAGCCGGTCCTTTTTCTTATCCCAGTGGGCTAAAAAGGCTTGCAAACCAGCGCCCTCACTTTGCTCGACCTGCAGCACCTCGTCCATAAAATAGGTGATAAAGGCATCCGAGCTGGGGGCGAGATCGAAGCACTTGATGGCTTTTTCCATACCATCGTAAACGGACATCCGCTCGAGGTCTCTCAGCTCGAAACCGTATTGCTTGCGGAGCAATTGCGGTACCCGGTTAAGGTGACGGTAGATAAAATCATGGCGGGATTTTCTCTCTGGAGGTTCTGATGAGAAAAGGGATCTCTGAGATAGGGTTGATTCGCTCGTTGAATCTGAATCTTGCTTTGAACGAGGTTCGTGCTTTGAACCAGAATCATACTTTGAATGGAATCCGTGCGACAAATAGGATAAAATTCCGAAGGCATTCTCCCGGTTCAGGGGATTGTCAGCATAGGTCAGCAACTGCTCCAAAAACCGAACTTTCGCGTTGCCGTTCAACAACAAGCTTTCGGATGATATCGTCGGGATGTCCTGCCGTGCCAAAAAATCCGCCAGCAACACGCCATCTTTATTGCCCCGAACCAGAATGCAAACCTCGCCGTACCCATAGCCTTTTTCGCCGACCGACCGGATAGTCTGTAGCACGGCCTCACAGTACAGCTCGTTCTTATCTTTCTCGCCATTACCCTCAGCGTCGTCTTCCGTATCGTATTTCATGTTTTGACCCGACCCTCTGTCTTCCGTATCGTATTTCACGACTTGACCCGCCGCGCCGCCTCCCACATTTTTTTCCTCGACGAACCGAATTTCTACATATCCCCCTTTTTTGTCATTATAGCCCTGCCGGTTTCCTTTCGTGAACATTTCGCTGTACAAGGCATTGTTTAAAATGGGACTCACTACCGTAAAAAATTCATTGTTGAACTTGACGACCTCTTCCCGACTACGGTAATTGACCGGAAGGTCCGCGATTTCGGGAGACGCCACAAAGGGATTGTCAATGCCGCTCACCAAGTTCAAAAACTGCTCGGCCCGCCCGCCCCGCCATCGATAAATGGCCTGCTTGGCATCGCCGACCAAGAAGAGGGAGCCTTTACGGCCCTGCATATCCTGGCTTTCGAGCGCGTTGCCGATGAGCGGTACCAGGTTGTTCCACTGAAGGGCTGAAGTATCCTGAAATTCGTCGATAAAATAATGCCTGTATTTTTCCCCAAGCCGCTCGTAGATAAACGGCGCGGGCTGGTTCTTGATTTCCTGGGATATCAAGGTGTTAAATTCAGATATGGAAAGCTGTTCGTTTTCCGCTTGCAAGGCCTTGACCTCCTTTCGGATGGCGTTCAGCACTGTTAGTGGGACTATGTTTTGGTAGGCATTTTTGAGGAAGGCCATTTGGTAATATCCCTCTTTTATTTGATCGAACATCCTAGTGAACTCCGGATGCAATCCGTCCAGAATCGCCTTAGTGCTTTCGGGAGCGGATTTGTTGTATAGCGTAGTGGATTCAAAATCTTGCTTCCATCCGGCGGTGAAATCCATTTTTAGGTCGCCTTCCGTAATTTTTTGCAAGAAATTTGGGAAGGACTTCCTCGTAAAGTCGGAGGCTTCCAATCCATTGGAATCGATAACTTCCAAGGCCTTTGATGCAGTCGCGATGATGGCATCCCCTATGACCGCGGACCGTTGGCGTAGCATCCTTTTTAATCCCAAAAAATCATCAATATTCTTTTCCCCAAGATTTTCTAGGTGTTTGGCGTGGTTCTCGTTGAAAAGGAGCTTTCCTATTTTGATAAGGTCAAAAGAGATATCCCAACTTTTGTCGTCGTCTATCTTTTCCAGCGCAAAATCCAACAGCGTCCGGGTCAGCTTTTTATCCGTACCCGCCTTTTGAAGCAATCGAGCCACGGCCTCATCCAACAGTAAATCCGTATCAAGAACCACCTCGAAATTTTGGGGCAGTTTCAGGTCCTTGGCAAAGGTGCGGATGAGGCGGTGGGTGAACCGGTCGATGGTCGAAATGTCGAAAAAGGCGTAGTTGTGGAGGATATCCTTGAGCGTTACCCTCGCTTTTTCGCGTAGGGTGGGCGCATCCATCCGTAACTCCTCCATCAGATCGTGGAACAGGGGCGGGGCGGCATTTGGATTTTCGATTTGGCTGAACCGGAATAGGCTATCCAAAATTCGATGTTTCATCTCCGCTACGGCCTTGTTGGTAAAGGTAATCGCAAGAATTCTGCGGTAACTGCCACTGGAGGACAACACGATTTTTAAGTAGGCCTTAGTCAGCGAATGGGTCTTGCCCGAACCAGCAGAAGCGTTGAATATTTGGAATGGAGAAACTGTTCTAGGTGAAGTCATTTCGAAAGATTACTCGCAACCGGTAAAATTACATTCATATCATCTGCCCACCTACTCATTATTTCTCGGTTTTGCTCCATCTTGCGGTCAGTATTTGCATTACGTTATATTCAGAGAAAAAATTAAGTTTGCCCTGAAAGACTTCCTAAGTGCGTTTTTACGCAAAATACGGATTCCATCGCTGTTCTTAACATATTATTGGGGAATTTTAAATGTTAAAAAGGGTATATTCGATGTTGGACCTGCGAGGGTTAGGTCGCAATTTTGGCCTTAAAACAATTAGTAATCTAAAACACGAGAACAATGGCTTTTGACTTACCGAAATTACCTTATGCATTTGATGCATTGGAACCGCATATCGACGCCCGCACCATGGAAATTCACCATGACAAGCACCACGCCGGATATACTAAAAAACTGAACGCCGCCATCGAGGGCACGGACATGGCCGACAAAAAAATCGAGGATATTCTTTCGAACCTCGACATGTCTAAAACCGCTGTGCGTAATAATGGAGGCGGATTCTATAACCACTCTATGTTCTGGAAAATTATGTCAGCTGACGGTGGTGGAAAACCATCTGGTGAAGTGGCTAGTGCTATCGATGATGCCTATGGTTCCTACGATAAATTTAAAGAGGAATTTAGTAATGCCGCCGGTTCCCGTTTTGGCTCCGGATGGGCTTGGCTCTGCGTTCACAAAGGCGGAAAAGTGGAAATCTGCTCCACTCCGAACCAAGATAACCCCGTCATGCCGGATACCGGCTGTGGCGGACATCCGATATTAGGAATCGATGTTTGGGAGCACGCCTATTACCTCAACTATCAGAACGAACGCCCAAAGTATATCGAAGCCTTTTTCAATGTCATCAATTGGGACGAGGTCAATAAGCGATATGCCGAAGGGAAGTAATTGAGAATTCCCCCAAAGAAAAAAAGCCCGTAGCGCATTGCGTTGCGGGCTTTTGCAATTAAGGTTGTCAATTGAGAGGCTTCTTTTCCAGTTCCGCCGGCAATAGCTTGTTTTTATCTGGAG
>JBAUIP010000153.1:0-13180 GCA_049683055.1 Pricia sp. | reverse complement strand
GTATAACCGAAACCAAGGGGATGCGTGATATCCAAATCTACTTCGACGATGATGCCACCAACACTCTCCTTCCCCAAGTTTTCATCGGCATTAACGTAGGGTTTGCGCTCCACTGCTTCCATGGAACCCATTTCGGAGGAATCTTCTTTCGCCGAAAAATCGTTTTCTGTCGATAAGCTTTTCTCTTCCGCAGTATTATTCATTTGGGAGTCACTTTTCCGCTCTAGCGAATCCCGCATCTGGTCGATAAGCCTTTCGTCGACCAACTTTTTCTCGACGGCCCACTTGGTGGCAGTTCCTATCGTAATTAGAGTATTCCCGTTGCTGACCCAGGATTTCAGTTTATCGAACTGCTTGTCCGATAAATCGTAGTCTCCCGATACCATGACCAAGGTATTGTACTTGCTGAAATCGGCCTTGTCAAACGTTCGCATCGGCAGCTTGGTAATCGGCATGTGTATGCGAGTGTCCAACAAATGCCATACTTCTCCAGCTTCATAGGAGCGGGTTCCCGTACCGATGAACATAGCCGCTTTAGGTTTTTCCAAGGCTCGGACAAACCGGCTTCCCAAATCGATTCCCTTCGTACTATACCCGGTGGACAAACCGTAAATTGGAACCTGAAAGCGTTTTTGCGCCTCCTGCAGGATCTCAAAAACCTCATCCGCATTTTTCTTTTGGAGGCTCACGGGCACCACCAAACTTCCGTAGTTCATCCTTTTGGTCGAAGTGCCTCTGCCCGCTGTACCCTCACTCTGGTTCCCGTTTCCGGTGCCGGCCGCTCCGCCCTTGCCGTTGGCATTCCCCAGCACGCTTATTTCAAAAGGTTTAAAGGCCGAGGAAACCACTAGTTCTTTTACCTGTAGATAGTTCAGCACCGCCGGGGCATTGTAATCGTCCCAATCGATGACGTAGGCATATTCCGAGCGGGTGACCGGGGTCGTTTTGACCAGATTGTCCGTGGTGGTCACCTGTTCCCCAAGGTTAAGCGAGTTAACCGATTTGTAATCCATATTGTAAAAGTTGGCAACGGACCAGGCGGATGCGTCGTAGAAAACACTGTCCCGATATTGGCTATAGGTCTCGAACATGGTCTGCACCATCCGGTATTGCGGTTGTTCCGTCGGCACCGTGAATGCATCCCCCGAACGATAGACCTTGATGCGGTGCAACAAAAGCTTATCGATAAAAGCTTTGGTGCGGTTGGCATCCTTTGCATCCCCAAAAACATATCCCGCCAACTTCGGTTTTGCGGCCCGGGTCAGCGCGCTCTTGAAGAAATCCTGTTGGTATTTTCGAAGGTATTCCCTGTTTTTCACCGCCGCTTTTAACGTGGCCATACTGGAAACATACTGGTTGCGGATGGTGAAGGGAAATGTAATCTTGCCGAAAGCAGTGGTCTGTTCATGTCCACGTGAGCTGGCCTGTTCAAAAAGTAGTCCCAAGCCCCCTTGCAAATCGGGATACGAGGAGCCGTAGCCCGGATAGGTTCCATCAAAAACCTCTTTGGTAAAGTATAGGGAACCGATACTATCGAGCGCTTTGGCGAATTCCGCCCCGAACATTTCGTTGAGGTCCTCATAGTTCTCCTTCGGCATAATCGGGTTCAGACTGCCGTTGGACTTCATGGGTTCGAAAAAGTAGCTGCTCTGCGTTCCCATTTCATGAAAATCGGTCACCACGTTCGGATACCACTCATGGTACCAGTTCAATTTCCCCCTACTCTCGGGATTAATGCCGAGCAACCAATCGCGGTTCAGGTCGAACCAATAGTGGTTGGTGCGCCCGCCCGGCCAATATTCGTTGTGCTCCGCATCTTGAGGGTCGCTCACGTTGGGGGTGCCCTGATAGCTATTGGCCCATTGCGTGTGCCGGTCGCGCCCATCGGGATTGATAGTGGGATCTATCATAATGACCGCTTCGGAAAGGTATTTCATGATTTCAGGGTTTTCCGAGGCCACTAGAGTATAGGCACTCAATAGCGACGCCTCGGAACTGGATGGTTCGTTACCGTGTACATTATAAGCCAGATTGATGAAAACCGGTACATCACCGTAGTTGGAAACGTTTTGCGAGGGATCGGTAAACGCCAAATGTTGTTGTTTTAAGGAGGATAGATCGGATAGATTTTCGGGAGTAGTCACTGTCAAAATTACCAATTGCCGCCCCTCATGCGTCTCCCCGTAAGTTTGCAGGGATGCCCGGTCGGATACCTCGGCCAATTTTTGCAGGTAGGATACGATTCGGTCATGCCGTGTGTGGTGCTCGCCGATGCCGTATCCCAGAAACTCTTCGGGGGATGGGATATCCTCTTTATAGGGTTCGTACTTTTCCAGAAAATAATCCTGGGCGAAGGTGGTCGAACTGCACAGGAAAGCTAAAAGAAGTAATTTTTTAAACATAGGTCGGATATTTGAATCGCGGATAAAGAATACAGCCAAAATGACTCCCAAAATTATATCACGCGGAAGCTACTCAAAAATATCACATTCCGCGTGATATGAACTTATTTTACCCGGAATCTTGTGTCCGCTTTACATTCCGCATTCACCAAGTAACGCAACCAAGACACCTATTCGTCATCTATGGGTAAAAAGTAATCATGAGAACTATCTACTACCTATTGACCATTAATTTAATTTTTACCGTAGGATGCGAGAAATATTCCAGCGACACCATTGATGGTGAAAACACATTAACCGGAAAATGGCAACTGACGGAAGCCTTTATAAGTGCGGGCGGACCCCAATATTGGGTAGATGTCGAAGAGGGGGAAACCATCGAATTTTTAGCCAACGGGAGTTTTGTTTCCAACAGATTTACCGAATGTTCGAATGGAAATTTTTCCGTGGAATCCACCGAACTGCTTCTTGATTATGATTGCGACGGGTTTGAGGTACTGCCCGAAAATGAAGACGGATCTATAACCTACAACCTAGAATTGGATTCGGACTATTTTATTGTCACCCCGACCAGCGGCCCGATCTGTATTGAAGGGTGTAGCTATAAATATAGTAGGAAGCAGCAAGAATGACAGCCTACTTCGAGAACCGTGCACTTAAAATGAACTGGAAGTAATTGCTCAGTAAGCGAGCTCCTTCGGCCGCTCAAAAATTTGCCTTCCTAAAAGAAAAAGCCGACTCGCTAAAGTCGGCTTTTTCCTTGCTGTACCTTGGGTGGGAATCGAACCCACACGTCCGAAGACACTGGATTTTGAATCCAGCGCGTCTACCAGTTCCGCCACCAAGGCAGATTATTTCAGTTCGCAGCTATTACTGAACACTTAAATTGCACAGGAATAATACTTCGTGGTATAAGGCCGGGCTGCGATTAAAACGGACTGCAAAATTATAAAATAATTTGGTTTCAATGCCAAAAATATCAACAATTATCCTTTATCGCCCCGAATTAATTTCTAAATTTGCACCTCCCTTAAAAAACCTGTGCGGAGCGCAGTCGAAGTGCCTGTGCGATGCGCAGGCTAAATAAGGGCGGCGACAACTCGTTCACAAGTTTTTACACATGCCCTACCAAGTTCCCGAGCCTAAGATTTTTGCCTGTACACAGAGTACGATTCTGGCCGAGAAAATCGCGAAATCCTATGGTACGGATTTGGGTAGTGTATCCTTTTCCAGATACAGCGATGGGGAGTTTCAACCTTCCTTTGAGGAATCGGTTCGCGGGGCACGGATATTCATCATTGGGTCGACCAATCCGAGTTCGGAAAACCTGATGGAAATGCTCTTGATGCTCGATGCGGCCAAAAGGGCATCCGCGAGGCACATTACTGCTGTCATGCCTTATTTTGGATGGGCACGGCAAGATCGGAAGGATAAACCAAGGGTCCCCATCGCGGCCAAGTTGATTGCGAAAATGCTGGAGGCGGCCGGAGCGACACGTATCATTACGATGGATTTGCACGCCGACCAAATCCAAGGGTTCTTTGAAAAGCCGGTAGATCATTTATTCGCATCCACGATGTTCCTCCCCTATCTGAGGAAATTGAACTTGGATAATCTGACGATTGCATCCCCTGATATGGGAGGTTCCAAAAGGGCCTACGCCTATTCGAAAGCGCTAGAAAGCGATGTGGTCATCTGTTACAAGCAGCGGGCAAAGGCGAACGTGATATCGCACATGGAACTGATCGGTGATGTGCAGGGAAAGAATGTAGTACTGGTCGACGATATGGTCGATACGGCTGGCACCCTGACCAAGGCGGCGGACCTGATGATCGAGCGGGGCGCCTTGAGCGTAAGGGCCATTACGACGCACGGATTATTATCCGGCAAGGCTTATGAAAGAATTGAAAAATCACAGCTATCGGAATTGATCGTTACCGATTCCATTCCAATTAAAAAGGACAGCGATAAAATAAAAGTACTGAGCTGCGCCGAGCTGTTCGCCGATGTGATGCACAGGGTACACCACAACACATCTATTGCGTCAAAGTTTTTAATGTAAAAATTAATAATCAGTAATCTATAATTACCACAATGAAGTCAATTAAAGTTAAAGGATCAGAAAGAGAAAGCGTGGGCAAGAAGGCAACGAAGGCCCTACGTAATGCTGGAAAGGTCCCTTGCGTTATTTACGGAGGGGATAAACCGATACACTTTTCAGCGGACGAACTAGCGTTCAAAGATTTGGTGTACACCCCCGCCGCACATACCGTAAGCGTTGACTTCGGTGGTGATCGGGGCATCGTCAGGGCGATTATGCAGGACATTCAGTTTCACCCGGTGACGGACAATATTCTGCACATCGATTTCTACGAACTGTTCGACGATAGGGAAGTAACAATGAACATTCCCGTTCGTCTTCAGGGCAACGCTCCCGGGGTCCGAAACGGTGGACGCCTGTTGTTCCGACAAAGAAAATTGGCGATCAAGGCCATTCCCGAAAAATTGCCGGATTTCTTCGATATCGATATCTCGAAATTGATGATCGGCGACAATATTACCGTGGAGACCCTCTTGAACGATGAGTTTGAGATATTGCTTCCGGAAACCACGGTTGTCGTGCAGGTCAAAGAAATGCGTGCAGCCATTGTCGTTGAGACTGAAGAGGATGAAGATCTTGAAGGTGCTGAAGGCGAAGAAGGAGCTGAAGGAGAAGAAGGTGCCGAGGGAGGTGCTGAAGGAGAAGATGCTCCGGAAGCGTCCGAAGGTGGCGAGAGCAAGGAGTAATCCTGAGCCCGAAATTGTTATCAAAGCATCCCGGCCCGATTGCTATCGGTTTTCGGGATGCTTTTTTATTTTCAGACGGATGCCAGACAGTATTTCCGTTTTTAATTGGTCGGACGATTATTTGAAATTGCAACTTTCATGGCGTTCGAACAAAAACTGTTCGACTGTGTCACTTTGAGAGACTGACTTGTCCGACTTTTTAAATTTTAATAGGATGCTGAAGTTTATAAAATCCTTGTTTAAACTGGATACACCCCTTTTAGAAGAAACCGACCCCATGAAAAAATTTTTGATCGTAGGATTAGGAAACATCGGCGAAAAATACGCCGAAACCCGCCACAACGTAGGCTTTAAAATTCTGGATGCCCTCGCGGCCCAAGAGGATTTTACTTTCGAGACCGCCAAACTAGGAGATGTAGGCACCTTCAAGGTAAAGGGACGCAGCCTGCTCTGCCTGAAACCATCCACCTTTATGAACCTGAGCGGAAAGGCCGTGAACTATTGGTTGGAAAAAGAAAACATTCCCCTCCAAAACCTTTTGGTCATCACCGACGACATCAATCTGCCGTTCGGCACCATACGTCTTAAAACCAAGGGCAGCGATGGTGGCCACAACGGACTCAAAGACATTCAAAACGTGCTAAAGACCACTACCTACAACCGTTTCCGCTTTGGGGTAGGCGCCGACTTCGGCCAGGGCAGACAAGTGGAATACGTGCTGGGAGAATGGAACGAGGGTGAACGCAAAAACTTACCGGAACGTTTCGAAAAAGCAATCGCGCTTACCAAATCGTTCGTGCTCGCGGGAGTCAAAATCACGATGAACGAATTCAACGGAACTTAAAAGAAAATTCCAATCCCTAAATTCCAAATTTTAAGAATTGAATCTAAAGGTTGGCAAGACATCGGGCGTCAAAATCAAAATTCCAAGAAGCCGGAAGCGGTAATCGCTATTTTATCGAGGCTCGATTCAAGAAAGACTGAACTTCAAAACACCTTAAAATCCAAGACCCCAGTGTCCGAAAGGTTGCCTTCGGCATCTTTGGTGATGACCTTCCAATAATACACCGTACTTGGGATTACGCTAACCTCAAGAGTGGTTTCATTGGCCTCGGTGTTGGCAATCAATATGTCGGGCGGATTCTCCGTTGAAAAGAATATATCATAGCTTTCGATATCGTTGTCCACATCCGAGCCCGACCATTGTAATTCGACTTCGTTATCAGCATTCTTGAAGGCGCCGGCACCGGGCCGCGGGGCGATTATCTCGGCCGGAAAGGGCACGTGGTCGGTCTGGGCGCCCGGATTGTAAAAGAACCAGGTGTCGCTGGAAACGTCTACCGTAGTTTGAGAATTTTTTGAAATGACCGTCCACGAAAAGGGATTACCTTTTTGCAATGACAAAGTCACGGTAGTTTGCGTGGTTGGTATAGTCTCTGGTTCACCGGAGATTAGGTCTATCACCTTTAGCTCATAGCTTTCGGCGTTATCGGCGGCCTGCCAAGCGAAGCGCACCACATTGCTATCATCGTTTGAGTCGACTACCGGGGTGCATTCCTCATTTCGGGCCGGCTCTATCAACACCGCCTTCGAAGGTTCAGCGGGCGGATCCGATCTGCATCCCGTCAAAAGAACGATTCCCAAAAAGAAAAAGGTCAACTGCCTCATCGCTTGATTACTTTAGTCGTTCCACTATTATTTTCGCCTTCGAACTTGACCATGTAGACCCCTGGCGGTAATCCGGTGAAATCCAAATCCACTTTATTTCCATCCGGCGCGTAGCGCTTTTCCTCAACCAATTGTCCACCCGCTGAAAAAATAGCGATGGTAACTACTTCTTCTACCGCTCCCAAGAACAATCGGGTCATACTATTGAAAGGATTGGGAAACGCGGTCGCATCCTGGGATATCAGAATCCGGTCTTCATAGCTTCCCTGACAGGACAAATCCGTCGACACCTTCAGGATATTCGCGCCCGATTCGAGATCCAACGTAATTTCCGATTTCTCGGTGCGGATGGTCTTTCCGTTCAAATCTATTGTATACACCTCTGCGCCTTCCAGGGAAAGTACAACCGCCGTGCCCTCCAGCGATAATTTCGCGGCGACATCTAATGGCTCAGGCTCGGTCACAACTACCTCAAAGCAATATTCCTCGTAGTCTATTTCAATGCCCGAACCGTCGATGCAGACCGCATAGGTGCCCGCGGGCAAGTCCGTTACGGTAAATGAATCCACAAAACTATCGGCAATCGTAACACCGTTTCCAATTACCGAAATCTCATAAATAATGTCTAGGGTCAACGCGGCGTTGACAGTGATAGCACCATCATTATTCCCCCGACAGCTCTCACTATCGACGGATACCGTAAAATTATCGTTCGGAAATCGGAAAACAGGGCATCCAAAGGTATCGACCTCGGCGCCGGCAGGCGTATCCAAACAAAGATCGTCCCCATCATCGAAAACCCCGTCTTGGTCGGCATCAGGCCTGAACTCGCCTTCAACGCAGATGTCCAGGGAAAATCCGTTCAGCGTTCCCCCATCCTCTGCCACATTATCCTTGATTTCCAGAACCCACTCCCCGAGAATGGAAGTTCCCTCGAAAGATGCCAAACTGCCTTGGGCATTTACCGTACCCGTTATCGCCGCATCGCCGCCACTTTGACAGACAAATTCGGGAGCGTCGTCGTCAAAGGTGGCGTTCAGGTTATTGGAGTCCCCACAGGCATTGGAAACCAGTATAATTGTTATTCCGGAGGGCGAGGTCAGGCTGATGGTCAAATCTTCTAAAAAGGAGTGGTCAATATCCAAATTGACATTGATATCGGCGATGGACAGGTCTTCGAAAAAAGCAATTTTGGAAATGACGGACGGGGTACCTACCTCCGAAATTTCCAAAGGAAGGCCCGATGCCGGTTTCAACTCACAAGTAAAATCAATGGTCGTAAACGAAAAGGGAGCGTTGAAATCGCCTTCCCCACATGCATTAAATGGCTTGACCCGCCAAAAATAAGTGGTCTCGTTCTCGAGGCCTGTGGGGGTATAATCAATGGAAAATACAGTCGCCGTTTCCACGATATCCGCAAAGGCGGGTTCGGTCGCAATCTGTATCTCGTATGAGGCGTACGAGGGTTCGTTTTGCCAAGTGAGGGCGACCCGGGTAGAGGTGTCTTCAAGCCCATCAGAAGGGACGGTCATGACCACATCGGGAAAGTCAGCATCAAAAACGGCCAATTGCAGGGCGACCTGTTGGGTCACGCTGGCGGATGTCGCACGCACCAACAGCTCATAGTTTCCTTCGGGAACGGCCTCCGTATTTTCTAGAAGGATGCTGATCGGAGTGTCTCCCGCGGTAACCGTTTCGGTGGAAAAAGTGATATCAAGATTCTCGGGGGCGCCGGTGACGTCAAAGGTTACCTCTTCGTCGAAACCAAGAAAATTTCGATAGGTAAAAGGAATCGTGAGGTCTTCGGATTGGCAGACCCCATATTCCAGATCTGTGAAAGCCAGTACCACCTCGGACGCCTCAATCGTAAAATCGGATGCATTGACCGCAAAGAAAACATTATCGACAGCCCTGACCATTACGCGGGCCTCGGTCGTGGGAAGCCCCGGGACCACAATATCGTGTGAGCCGTCGTTAAGCACTCCCTCGGCAAGCACTTCCGGAAACGTAAGGCCCCCATCGGTGGAGAGCAGAATATCGACCGTCTGCGTGTTGACCGGGGCAACGTTGGTTCCGGCTACATCCCAAGCGATTTCCTGTACTTCACCGGCGGAATAGCTTAGGTTCGTTTCCTGCGAAAATACCTCAAAAGGACCGGCGGCATTGGTCACGGAAATATTGGTAAGCTCGGATACCACTTGTCCTCCACCGGGCGCATTGTCCCTTACCGTTAAGGCAAAGTTCATTTCGCGCTCGACCGTCGAAACGGTCTCCCAAGCGGAGTTGACTGCGGGATTTTCTTGGGTCAGGTTGCCCGCCACCACGCGCGACAATTGCGGAAAATATCGCTCCGGTTCGGTCACCGGCGGTCTGGATCGGAAGTTCGCCCCGGCGGCGTTCGTTGGGCCGAAAGTGGCCCGTTTGATGATTCCATTGTCAATCTGTTCCCAGGCGTAGGTCAACACATCATCTGCATCGGAATCCGTTGCGGTACCCGTCAACACAAAGGCGGTCGATTTGGGAATCACGTAATCTTCGAGCTCGACCAACATCGGGGGCGTGTTGGCTATCGGAACGATTTCGCCGCAGCTTTTGGACCTTAAATTCTCGATAATCTGTTCAATGCTGATATAATGGAAGTAGTCGTCACCGTTGGGTTGCACGTTGTCGTTCACGGTAATACCCGCGTAGCCCATAATGGTCGAGCCACTGCCCGGTTCGACCTGCACTACGGTTCCTTCGGATTCAAAGGACCACGTGTGGTTGGCGCCCAATTGGTGTCCCATCTCATGGGCGGCAAAATCCAGATCGAAGACGTCGCCTTCCGGTACCGTGCTCGAGGCATAGGCACTACCCTTTCGGTTATCGATACAGATGGCACCGATAAAACCGGCATTTCCGCCATCGGCCCCACCGTGAAAAACATGGCCGATATCGTAGTTGGCCTCCCCGATTGAATCGGTAAGAGTATTCTGGCCTTCTTCGCCCAAAGCCCCCAAACTATTTCCGGAAAACGGGTCGGTTTCAGGGTCGGTAAAAATAACGGTATCGGTATCGTCGACCAGTTGCAGCGTCACGGCCAAATCAGTCTCGAACACCTCGTTGATTCGGGTGACGGTCGCATTGATGGCGGCCAGGGCGTCGGCCACGGTCCCACCATGGAATTCGGTATATTCGGCGGTGGCGGTTACGGCCAAACGGTACCTTCGGAGCACTTGATCATCGACCGGTCTGGCGGTCAGGTTTCCATTCTTGGCAATCATTTTATCCTTGGTACTACACACGAAATCGGTGTCCATGGAATCGTCCGCATCCCGCGAATACATCACGTAAGTTTTATCGGACACTTTCTGGATAAATCCGTTAGGCCTTCCATCGGAATGCACGAACATTGCCTGAACCCCATTAGGCGATACACTGAACCGTACTTTTTCGCCCGGATTTTCCATTCCGAAGCCGGTATAAGATTTTATTTGCGGATATTTTCGGGATAAGGCAGGGGATAAAACGGGGGATTCGACCACCCGATAGGCAGAAACACGCCCATCGGCATCCGGAAAACGGACAATGCCATCATTTTTTCCTTGAGAGGATATTGAAGTTAGCGCTTTTTTAAACCGGTCTACCTCAAAAGCGAACACCGACCCGTTCTGCACATTAAGACGGTTCGAAATTTTTTGGGCAACACTTTTTCGTGTAGTCTGACGTGCCCAATAATCATCTTGGGCGGATGCGCAAAAGGATACAAATACTATGGTAATTGAAAAAAGTAGCCGTAATTTTGTAGCCATTCGGGGTTTTTAACACAGACCCAAATATAAGCCTTTTATCTCTTGTAGTACGTGGTAACAGTCCAAAGCATTTCCGAATACGACGAACGGCATCCCACGGCCATTACCATAGGCACCTTTGACGGCGTGCATATTGGACACCGGAAAATATTGGAGCGACTCATCATGAACGCGGAGACTTTGGGCCTGAAATCCACCGTACTTACTTTCTTCCCCCACCCGCGCATGGTACTGCAAAAAGATGCGGATATCAAACTGCTCAACACCATTGCCGAAAAGACCAAGATTTTGGAGGAAATGGGGTTGGACCAACTGATCATCCACCCCTTTACCAAAGAATTTTCGCGGAATTCCGCCACCGAATTCGTACGCGATATTCTGGTGAACGACCTTAAGACCAAAAAAATCATCATCGGTTACGACCATCGTTTCGGCCGCAACCGCAACGCAGACATTACGGACCTAAAAGCCTTCGGCAACACGCTAAATTTTGAGGTAGAGGAGATTCCAGCACAGGAAATCGAAGAAGTATCCGTCAGCTCGACCAAAATCCGAAAGGCATTAGAAGATGGCGATATTGCTACCGCCAACACGTATCTGGGATACAATTACATGCTTACCGGAAAGGTCAACAAAGGAAAGGGCCTGGGACACCAAATCGGATTCCCCACCGCCAACCTCGGCATCGCTGAAAATTATAAATTGATTCCCAAATACGGGGTCTACACGGTACAAAGCGAACTTTTGGGCCGCACGGTGCATGGCATGATGAACATTGGTGACAATCCGACCGTCGAGGGCAAGGGCTTTAGCATCGAAATCAATTATTTTAATTTTAAAGAGGACCTGTACGGGCAGGAAATACAGGTCGACGTGCTGCACCGTATCCGCGACGAGTACAAATACGACTCCATGGAAGCGCTTACCAAACAGCTTGAAAAGGATAAGGAAATTTCGCTGGATTTCATTTCTCGGCAATGACCGGAAAAGCTAGCCTGAACGCGACCCCGACATGACCCGCTTCCTTTTCAAAAAAATCGACAACTCGCCCCTGATTATCTTCCGGATTTTCTTCGGGATTTTGGTTGCGCTGGAGTGCTATGGTGCCATTGCGACCGGGTGGATCCGCCGAACGCTTGTCGAGCCCAAATTTACCTTCAATTTTATCGGTTTCGAATGGCTGCAACCGCTGCCGGGCTATGGCATGTACATCTATTTTTTCATCATGGGTACGCTTGGGGTGCTGATTGCGCTCGGTTACAAATACCGCTTCAGCATCATATCCTTTACTTTACTCTGGACGGGCGTCTACCTGATGCAAAAAACTTCCTACAACAATCACTACTATTTGCTGATACTTATCTCGGGGCTAATGTGCTTTTTTCCCGCGAACCGCAGCCATTCCCTTGACGTTCGGCAAAATCCTTTATTACGCAGCAATTCAATGTACGCCTGGGTGAAGTGGGCGGTCGTGCTACAGCTTCTGATCGTTTACGTCTACGCTGCCATAGCCAAGGTGTACGGGGACTGGCTCGATTTCGGGAGTATCAAAATCATAATGCAGGGCAGGGCCCATTATTACATCGTCGGCGACCTGCTGCAGCAGTCTTGGGTACATCCTATTATCGGCGCGGTCGGCATCCTTTTTGACCTGCTCATAATACCTGCGTTACTCTGGAAACCCACCCGTCGAATCGCGTTTTTCGTATCCATCTTCTTCCATCTTTTCAATTCCATCGTCTTCCAAATCGGGATATTTCCTTATTTATCCTTAGCCTTCACGGTCTTCTTCTTCGAGCCGGAAACCATCCGCCGTATCTTTTTCAAGAGGAAGAAACCCTATTTGCTGAACAAGGTGGATGTGCCATCCTATAAATCCGCTTTATATATTTTAGGAGGAATATACTTCTTGGTGCAATTGGCCCTTCCGCTACGCCAACATTTCATCGAGGATAACGTGCTGTGGACGGAAGAGGGACACCGCCTCAGTTGGCGGATGATGCTCCGGAGCCGGACCGGAAAGATGCAGTTCAAGGTGGTGGACAAAACGACCCAAAAATCGGAAATCATTAACCTCGACGATTACCTTACCAAAAAGCAAAAACGCCGCATCGCCGCCTATCCGGATTTTATCTGGCAGTTCGCCCAGTATCTCAAAAAAGAACACGCCGAAAAGGGACAGGATATTGCCGTATATGCCGTGAACTCAAGGGTCAGCATCAACGGGAAGCCGTATCGCGCCTTTATTGACCCCAAAGTCGACCTCGCCACCGCGAAATGGCATCATTTTCGCCATAATGAGTGGATTTTGCCTTCGCCAGTTGAAAATTCCAAAGCCCAATCTCCAAATTCCAAGAACTGAATTTGTCGTATCGAGCGCAGTCGAGATACAAAAGCCAAAAAATTGAGTTTGGCATCCTCCCAAAAATATCCAATTAAAACCTAAATTTGTAGGATAAATTTTAGAGATGGTACAATTGCAGGTCGTGCGCGACAACAAAAAGGAAATTATCGAAGCCCTAAAAAAGCGGA
>JBAUIP010000152.1:0-3847 GCA_049683055.1 Pricia sp. | reverse complement strand
ACGCTAGACGATATACAATCTTAACCACTTTGTAGCCTTTTCTGATTTTAGGAATACTACATAACAGTTCTCGAAGCATCAATTGATTATTGGCCGTAATATGAAAGATAGATTCATTGAAAGTTCTAACCTTTAAAGTACCGAAAACAAGAAGAATACTTATGAAACTCAATATTTAGGTAAAAGAAAAAAGCTCAATAAACACTTGGATTAAAGATCTTTACAAAAAATGTGACCGCGGAGGGATTCAAACCCCCAACCCTCAGAGCCGAAATCTGATGCGCTATTCAGTTGCGCCACGCGGCCGAATTCCGAGCGTTAGCGACGGAATCTCAATAATTATTTTTGTCGACGGTGATTGGATGAGTGAGACAAAATCTCTATTACTACCCATCGCTTTCAACTCAAGCTAATTTTCTTTTGACAATCGTCGAAATCGTCTTACCATCAGCCCGACCGGCCAATTTTTGGGATACGATGCCCATTACCTTGCCCATATCCTGCATTCCAGTGGCGCCAGTTTGCTCGATGGTCTGAACAACCACTTTTTCGATCTCTTGCTCCGATAACTGCTCGGGTAAAAACTGCTCGATGACGGCCATTTGAGCCAGCTCGGGTTCAGCGAGGTCGTTACGACCTTGTTCCTTGAAAATAGCGGCGCTGTCCTTTCGCTGTTTCACCTGTTTTTGCACTAGCTTCACTTCCTCCTCCTCGATCAGTGCATCTTTGCCACCTGCTTCGGTCTGGGCCAGCAGTAGGGCGGACTTAATGGAACGCAAAGCTTCCAAGGCGGTTTTGTCCTTGGCCTTCATTGCGACTTTCATCTGCTCCATTACCTGTTGCTGTAAGCTCATCGTGCACTTAATTTTCGGACTGCGAATATAAAAAATATACTCGTATGTTTAAGAATGATTTGAACTTTTTACCAGCGGCTACGAAATGGGAATTAATCGGTGTATTATCGGAACGATAGTTCTAAAAACTCTTTTTCATGGTTTGGGTCAATTTCCGTAAATCATGAACGCAGAGGTAAGAATTACAAAAAGAAAACCCGGAAAAAAATCTTCCGGGTTTTCGCTTGAGTTAGTCGAGTTAAATATCTGCTATCAATCTACATTGTCGTGCAAGAACGAGTTGTTCGAGCGCAGCTGTATTTCATCGTTGCTATCCTCTCCAAGGCTGGTGCGCGAAACCTTGCTTTCCTGCCTCGGACTATTGCTCAAATCTATGCCTTGGCGCTTATAGGCGGGTTCCCTTTCGATTTCGTCGACACTATTGGCGCTGTTTTGAAACTTGTAGTTGAAATCCTTCAACTTTCTTCGGCGTTCGTCGGCACGCTCCCTCAACAATTCGTCGATGGGGCTGTTCATGGGGTCGACCGGAGCGGCGGGTCGGTTTTGGTTCATCCCTTTTTCGGCTATCGATTCGCTTTCAGGTTCAGACTTTTCCGCAGCAGGTTTTTCGTTGAAAGGCTTTTGCTCAAAAGGCTTTTGTTGGAAAGGCTTTTGCTCGATGGATTTCGGCTTAATGGATTTCTTTTCGATCTGCATCTCCTCTTCCACCGGCTCCTGCTTCTGTGGGGATGGCTTGGCTTTGTTCAACTTGTTTTCCAAATCCATATAATCATCCAGACTGTAGCGGGTCTCGCCCTTTTTGTTATATTCAAGAACGGTGATGACCTCAACGGGATTTTTCACCTCAATATCCTTTATATCATCATCGAGACTGAAAGTGATAACATTATCTTTTTCCCCTTCATCTTCGAAAGTTTCGGCCAAGGGAAGCTCGAAACTCATGGCCATCTGCTCTTCCTTCAGTTGGTCGAAGGGCACGGTTACGGGGTCGACCACCACGATATCGTGAATGGCATCCTTGGCATCGATAATTACAAAATCGTCGTTGACCTCATCTATCTCCGCTATTTCCTCGACGACTTCCTCATAAAAAACATTGAAATTCTTGATGTAGTTCGAAGTAGGAATCAAATCCATCGGCGGCTTCTCGATTTCCTCGGTCAACGTGTGCTTAATGATGGGAGGTTCGGGTTCTTCATCTTCAATCAATTTGTGAACGATATTTCGCCTTTCGGTCAGGTCGCGTTGAGCCTTCTGCTCGTCCTCTAGGGTATGGATGATTTTTTTCGCCTCGGTATTCACGATTTCGTTCTGTTGATCGACGTTAAAGCCGGTGGCGATGACGGTTACTGCGATGGCCTCACCTAAATCCTCATCCTCGCCGACACCCATGATGATGTTAGCGCCATGACCGGCCTCGGTCTGAATGTGGTCGTTGATTTCGCCGATTTCATCGATGGTAATTTCCTGTCCTCCGGAAACAATCAATAACAGCACGTTTTTGGCTCCCGAAATCTTGTTATCGTTCAATAACGGGGAATCCAGAGCTTTTGTAATTGCTTCGTTGGCGCGCATGGAACCGGTCGCGGTAGATGAGCCCATAATAGCCGTTCCACTATTGGACAAGACCGTCTTGGCATCGCGAAGGTCAATGTTTTGGGTATAATGGTGGGTGATTACTTCGGCTATGCCACGGGCGGCAGTAGATAGCACTTCATCGGCTTTTGAGAAACCTGCCTTAAAGCCTAAGTTACCATAGACCTCACGCAACTTGTTATTGTTGATTACAATTAACGAATCTACATTGGCGCGCAATTTTTCGATACCTACCCGAGCCTGTTCGCAACGCATCTTCCCCTCGAACTCAAAGGGCATGGTCACGATTCCCACAGTCAGAACGTCAAGCTCTTTCGCCTGCTTGGCGATAACTGGGGCGGCACCTGTGCCTGTTCCACCACCCATACCAGCGGTGATGAATATCATTTTGGTGGTACGGGCGAGCATCTGCTTGATTTCCTCCATACTCTCTAAGGCGGCCTGCTCCCCTACCTCGGGATTGGCACCAGCCCCCAATCCTTCCGTTAGCGAAACGCCTAATTGTATCTTGTTCGGTACCGGACTGTTGTTCAACGCCTGCGAATCGGTGTTACAGATTACGAAGTCTACCCCGTTGATACCGGACTGGAACATGTGGTTGATAGCGTTGCTACCGCCGCCGCCCACGCCGATTACTTTGATTACGTTGCTTTGATTCTTGGGGAGATCAAAGGCAATTCCGTCGAATTCCATGTTATTGCTCATAGTATTTTTTATTACTGGTTAAAAATTGTTCTTTGTATTTTTTAAGAGGATGCATTCGATGCTGTAAATCGACATAATGCTTTCCCTACTATTTTTGTCTTTTTTTCCCTATTCCGCATTATCCAAAAAGTCCTTTAATTTTTCGGACCAGATATCGAAAACGGATTTCCGTTCTTTTTTAGGTTTTCCGTTGCGGACCTGTTCTTCCTCATCTTCGTGACCCGCCATGACCAACTCTCCTTCATCAATATTTTCGGCCTCTGAGGGCTTAGCGCGTTCTCCGTTATCGACCGCGTTCATCAGCAGGCCGACCGCCGTAGCGTAGAGGGGACTCGCAATCTCCGGGTCGGAATCGCCCGCCAAATGTTCGTTGGGATATCCAATTCGGGTATCCATTCCGGTGATATACTCCACCAATTGTTTTAGGTGTTTGAGTTGGCTTCCGCCACCGGTCAGTACGATGCCGGCAATGAGTTTCTTTTTTTGCTCCTCGTGGCCGTAGTTCTTGATTTCGGTATAGACCTGTTCCACGATTTCGACGACCCGGGCGTGGATGATCTTCGAGAGATTCTTTAAAGTAATCTCCTTGGGCTCCCTACCACGCAGACCGGGAATCGAAACGATTTCATTGTCCTTGTTTTCCCCTGGCCAAGCGGAACCGAATTTCATTTTCAGTAGTTCGGCCTGCTTTT
>JBAUIP010000151.1:0-7886 GCA_049683055.1 Pricia sp. | reverse complement strand
GGACAGAAGTTAGAAGATAATGGACAGCGGTGAGACGCCCGGCCGCTAGGGAGGTGGACAGGAATTAAAAGTTGAAAAAGGGACAGATTCCCGCAGCAATAGGAAGCAAAATAATAAAAGTTGTAATTACAGGATAAAGAAAAAGGATGTTTCTAGAGGTTCAAAATATCGTAAAAAGCTTCGGCAACGAACAAGTGGTCAAGGATTTGAGATTCTCGCTGGACGCAAATAAAACGCTCAGTATATTAGGAAAATCCGGCTGCGGAAAGACTACCATGCTTAAGACTATTGGGGGATTAGTGGCTCCCGACACCGGATGTATTCTGCTAGACGGAAAAGATATCACCCAAAAGAAACCGGAAAACCGGAATATCGTTTACTTGTATCAAGAAGACCTGCTCTTCCCGCATCTCAATGCCTTGGAAAACATCGCCTTCGGCCTACGCCTAAAAAAAATACCGAATAGTACAATAGAGGAGCGGGTAAAGCATATGTTGGTCAGCCTCGAACTGGAACCCCAGGCCAAAAAAATGCCCGACCAGCTTTCCGGTGGGCAGCGGCAGCGGGTATCCTTCGGGAGGGCCATCATCACCAACCCATCGCTCTTGCTCTTGGACGAACCCTTCGGAAGCCTCGACACCGGCACCCGCCAGAGGATGCAGGACCTTTTCAAGAAACTCTCCGAAGAATTCGACATCACTTCCCTCTTCGTGACCCATGACCTGAAGGAAGCCGTACTAATGGGTGACGAAATCGGCTTTATGCAAGCCGGAAACCTAAAGGTCTACAAAGATAAAACCGATTTTATAGCAGACCCGGCCACCGGCGTCAAGGAAGAAGTAGAATTTTGGAGTAAATTGCGAGCGTAGAGAAGCAATCTGTTGAACCCTTCGGAATTGCATTAGGCAAAAACAGTACTATGAACAAAAAGAAAGTCTGGATCGACACCGACCTCTCCGTCGGCATGAAACGTCATGAACGTGAAGGTTACTGCGATGTCGACGACGGTTATGCCGTGTTACAATTGATGAAAGCCGACAACATCGAAATCACAGGAATCAGCGCCGTCTTCGGCAACACTAATATAAAAAATGCCTATTCGCTGAGCCAGTACATGAGCGAGGAATTCGCAGAGAGTGAAATCCCCGTTTACAAAGGGGCTGGCGAAGCCATCGATTTAAGTAGCGTAGAGACCAACGAAGCTGTCGAAGCCCTCGCCGAAGCTTTGACCGAAGAACCCATGACTATCATGGCCATCGGTCCCGCTACCAATATCGGGTTGCTGTTGCTACTGCATCCAGAGGTGAAGAAGCGCATCAACGAAGTCGTACTAGTCGCCGGAAGGAGAAAGGCTACCGATTATTTCAAGATCGGTAACAAGGGCAACCATGCCCGCGACCTGAATTTCGATCTCGATAACGAGGCTTTTCGATTAATGTTCGAACAGGGCATCCCCGTAACGCTCTGTCCCTTTGAGATTTCGAACAAGGTCTGGCTGAAACAGGCCGATCTCGACCGGCTGACATCCAGCAATGATCATGGTAATATCTGGTTGGGTGAAGCATCCAAAGCCTGGTTGCAACAATGGCTGGACCAGGGTGCCGATGGATTCAATCCTTTTGATGTGCTGGCGAGCCATTATCTTATATCCCCAGAAGATATTATATCCGAAGAACGCAACGCCCGACTGGAAATCCATCCCGACGACACGGTCAAGAATAGTGATGCGAAGGCGTTCAAGCAGTATTTGCTTTGCGATGAACAGCCCGGTTATTCTGTCAAATATTGTTACGACGTGGTTTCCGATTACCATGAACGGTTGATGCAGAGCTTTTAATTTCTTTCGGGAAGAATCTTGTGACTTGTTTTGACTGTTCATAAAATCCATCAGAGTCATTTGCTCAGTCCGAGGATTTTTGTGGATATGGAATCCCTTTCGCCGATATTCTGTGTCGAAATCGATAGAATTATCATAGATTGCTCCTCCTAAATTTTGAAGTAGGCTTACTGACTGCGGTACTCGCCTAAAAAAGAATAAAGATGTCCCCCGAAAACGTCTGTACCATAAAAAGACAGATTACAGTATTGCTGTTGTTTTTTATGACGGCCAACTTTTATGCTCAGGTCGATTCCGTCCGTAATACACCCAAAAGAAGTTTTTTGCAGAAAAGCATTGTGCCTACCGCGTTCATCGCTTCAGGTATTTTGCTATCCGACAGTAAGTTCGAGATCAACCTGCACCGCGAAACCCGTGACCGGGTAGGTAACGACTTTCTTTACCCGATTGACGAATACACCCGGTTCGCACCGACGGCACAGATGTATATCGCCGACCTGGCCGGTGTTGAGGCCAAAAACCACTGGTTCGACCAGACCAAGAATATGGCCTTGTCCATTATAATCACCGATATTATTACCAACACAATGAAGCGGCACATCTATAAGGTCAGGCCGAACGGGGCCGATGCCAGGGCCTTTCCTTCGGGCCATTCGTCGCTGACTTTCACATCGGCCGCGGTACTTTACGAGGAGTTTCGCGATACCAGTCCCCTGCTGGCGTATAGCGGCTACGGCTTTGCAGCGGTTACCGGATCGTTTAGGATGCTGAACAACAATCACTACCTCTCCGATGTGCTGGCCGGGGCCGGTATCGGCATATTGGTAGCCAAATTAGTGTATCAATTTGATTATCTATTCAAGTGGAATCCCTTTTTGAAATCCAAGGATGCGATGCTGATACCCCGCTATCGACATGGCACCGTAGGGATTTACTTTTCCAAGACGTTTTGATTTACGATCAAGTTTAATTTCAATAGGCGAAGCCCGCTTTCTGCAAGCGCACGGCATGGGAATTTTTTCACCTATTCGACCGGCAAACGGCTACAGCGATTACAAAGGCTACAGAAAGTATTTGTTTACTTTTGACGGCGGACCCTCGTCCGTTAGAATCAAATTGTCCCTGAAAAATAAATAAGCGCATAAAAATGAACGATATGCACTCCAAATCCATCGGCCTTGTTCTCTCCGGAGGAGGGGTTCGGGGCATGGCGCATATCGGACTGATACAAGCGCTTGAGGAACACGGTCTCTCGGCCGAAATGGTCAGCGGTAGTAGTGTAGGTGCCTTGGTCGGAGCCCTGTATGCCAATGGCAATTCCGTGCAGGATATGCTCTCCTTCTTTAAGGAGACTCCCCTATTCCGCTATAATTTTCTGACCATCCTGAAACCGGGCTTCATTAATACCGACCGATATTTTGATATTTTCAAGGGATATTTTCCAGAGGATGACTTCGGGGCGCTGAAACGCCAGCTGTACGTAGTGGCTACCAATCTCCAAAAAGGCGAGCAGCGCTACTTTTCGGAGGGTGAGCTGATACGGCCCCTGTTGGCGTCGGCCGCCCTTCCGCCCGTATTCAGCCCCGTTGCGCTAGAGGATGAGCTGTTCGCCGACGGAGGCATCATGAACAATTTCCCCTTGGAGCCCTTGCAGGGTAAAGCGGATTACATCATCGGCAGCAACGTATCGATGGTCGGCAAACTGTACAAAAATGCCCTTAAAAACTCATGGCAGATTACGGGCAGGGTCACCAGTCTGATGATTTATGCCATCAACCGCCAAAAACTGGAAGCTTGCGATTTGCTAATGGAGTTCAAGGCCTTGGAAAAAATCGGGGTGCTCGACCGAAAAAGTGTGGAAAAGGCCTATCTGATGGGCTACGAGGGGGCCAGCAGAAAGCTGGATGCAATTTTGGAATCGGACTAATTCGGCAAAACCCCACGGTTCAGCCACTTCTTGATAAACAAGTCATTGTGCGAAATAGGTACCAAATGAAACTTGGTAAAGGTTTTGAAAACCTGTGCAGTGTTCAAAGGTTCGACACAAACCGAAATCGGCGTTAAATAATTGGAATGTATAAGTAAAAGCCTCTTTTCTTTCCGGATTACGAATCCAACATGTCCCGTATCGAAACCGATAAAATAGATACCCTCACCAACACGGTCTTGAATCTGTTCAAAAGCCCGATCGGGATTCTTGTCGGAAACGGTAACGACCCGGGCGCCACAGCCGATTGCCAGCGCCTCATCCATGGGCGATTTCTGGGCCAACTTGTATCGGTTCAACCTCAATCCCATATCTTTCAGGGTGGTCGAAACAAAATAACCGCAGGCAATCTTGCCTACCTTGGGAATCGAGGTATGGCCCCCAAAACTCCATTCCGTTCCGTACCAATAGGGAATGATCTGATTGACCAACCGGTCGGCAAAAACCTGTTTTACGCTGTCGATACCGATACGCTCTTCTTGCAGGTCTTTGCTCAGCCGAGTTCTGAGCCCGGCGATATCTAACTTGGCATCCGAATAGGTAACGGAGTCCGCGATTATAAGGGATGGTTCCCTGGCAATAGTCTCATAGCCGTTCGAGACGGAATCAATCTGAACAAAAGAAGTTTGCTGCAGACAGGCCAGTAAGACTATAAAGCTAAGAAGAGACATTATACTATTTTTAAAAGTTTGGAAGTACGATGTCGGCAAGAGTCATACTCCTTTCTACGGCTTACCAATATAGCCATACATGGCACACAAACCAAAATCGCTTTGAATCTCCTTAGGTTAAATCCTACTAGGCTTGCCCACTAGAACAACCGCTCTTCAACCGCCCGACCGGATAGCCGGTTTCAAATTTTAAGGTTTACGCCCCACCATACCTCATAATCCCTAGGAACCAAGGGCCTGTAGCTTTGGTAGCCTTGATCTGCGATTTTCATTCCTGTAATTTCCCCTTTTCTGTTTCTTTCATATTCCAAGAAGATGAACGAATGGCCATACGGATCAAAATCGGTCATCTCGGCCCCTTGTCGCACCCTTTCATAGTCCTCCCCCAGCCTCCATACTTGTACCAGCGCCCCCGGACGGAGCTTGCCTTTCCAAATACTTTCCGTATCCAACATTTCTCCGAAATTGGCAATAGCAACAGCGCCCGCGTTGCCCTTAGCTCTATATTTTCGGGGAAGGTTCTGCCATTCCGGCTCTGTTTTGGTAGCGGTGACGTAAAGATTATGAAATACCTGTTGGGGAGTCAATTGTTCCGTAGCGATAGAATCCGGTAGGTCTTGATATACTTTATGCCCATAAACATTGTGATAGGCTTCCTCAAAACGTTTTTTGCTGACCATCAGACAATGTCCGCCCGGCGTTTTATCGCTACTTTCATAATAGTTTTCTACGATTTGACGGGCCACCGGGTAGGTCGGCTTTAGATGTAAAGGTTTTCTGGGCAATGCGAAGTCGGATGCATCCGTAGGAATTGACCTTACCGGTGCAACCACCAAATTGATTTCTGCCTTTTTCGGAAATATGGTATCCGTTTTTATGAATTGGCCATGGTCTTTTTCCGAATAAAACGCCGAATGCCCTTCGGAAGCTTGTGAAGGCATGCATCCCGAGAAAATCAAGGTCAGGACAAAAGAACGGACCGCTATACGGATATGGCTATGGAAGTATTCGATCGACATGCTGTAAAAAAATAGAAAATACTGTATGAACCTGATGATACAAGAATTATTTTGATTTGAAATCAAGTGTACTCCGCTTTCCAGTTCGTTTGCGCGCAATGCAATCAATGACAGATGGATGCCAAAACCCTGAAAATGGCTACGTAGGGATTGTTATAGGATGAAACGTTCTACCAAGTATAAAATTATAAATCAAGACGACTTTTCGATGGACTCGGGAGGAAAAATTTATAACGTAGATGCAACTGGGCGAAGAAGCATTGCCATCAAAAACAATAGTGGATTAAACATCATTATAGTTCACCTTCAAGATAGGTAGTCAGTGGTTGCGTTCTGCAGGTTAGTCTCAGACATCATCGTAATCGACTTTCAAAACGGGAGTAAGAGGTTGTGCCTGACAAGTCAAAATAAATCCCTCCTC
Organism: Pricia sp.; assembly: GCA_049683055.1. Lineage (GTDB taxonomy): Bacteria > Bacteroidota > Bacteroidia > Flavobacteriales > Flavobacteriaceae > Pricia. The sequence goes on along the minus strand of JBAUIP010000151.1, from coordinate 1,951 downwards.
GATTTCGCCGTCCGTCAGAATCTGGTTTTTGACCATTTCGGCCTTGCCCTCGACCACCCGGGCGATACAGGTGCTGCAGACCCCGCCCTGACAGGAGTAGGGTGCATCGATATTCTCCTTGAGCACGGCATCGAGCACGCGCTCCTTCTTGTCCATCGTCAGTTCGAATACCTCGTCGTCAACCGTTACGGTCAGCTGGGTCTGCCCATCGGGCGCCAGGGGCCGTTCATCCAGGATTTCGGTGCTGGTAAATAGCTCGAAATGGATTTTATCCTTATCGACATCATGGTCTTGCAAGGTGTCGGATACCAGGTCGATCATCGCCTCGGGCCCGCAGAGATAATAGGCATCGAAATCGATATCCTTATGTTTGTTGTTGATGGCGTAGTTGACCATGGCAGTGTCGATACGTCCGAAACGGGAATCGTCTTCTTGGGTGCGGCTGGTCACAAAATACACGAAAAACCGGTCGGAATAGTCCAGTTCCAGCTTGACCAAATCGGTGTAGAACATGGTCTCCTTGAACGATTTATTGCCGTAGACCAGCACGAATTGGCTCTTCGGATGGCTTTCGAGCACGGCCTTGGCGATACTCATGACAGGCGTAATGCCGCTTCCTGCCGCGAAAGCCGCTATATTCTTTGGGCTTCCGGTAGTGTTGAACGTAAAACGGCCTTCCGGCGGCATGACGTCGAGAGTGTCACCGGCGGCCAGTTGGGTATGGGCGAAGTGTGAAAATCCACCTTGATCCACTTTTTTGACGCCAATCGTAAAACAATCGCTTTTCGGCGAGGAGCAGATCGAGTAGGCCCTACGGAGTTCCTTACCCTTGATTTCCTTCTTGACCGTGATATACTGTCCCGGCGCAAAATCGAAAGTCTGTATCAGGTCCTTTGGAACACTGAACGTAATCGCCACCGAGGTGGGCGTCAGCGGCTTGATACTTTTAACGGTAAGAGGATAGAAATCTGCCATATATTCGGGTAAAAGAGTTAAAGTGCAAAACAACCAGAGAATTGAGCCGTAAAAGCGAGATGCCACGGTCGCTATCGGGCTACTTTTTACAATGGTTTGCAAAAGTACGCAACATCCATTTAAAACGGAAAGGGCAAAAAAACCTTCCCGGCATCCTTATTCATGAGGGAATTGTTATATTTATCTGAATGTTAGTACTTAAAGCCCCACCAAGATAGATGGCCGATTTATAAGACTAGTTTATCCCCACAACCTAATCCCCAATAAAAACGCATAACCCTGTAACAAATCGCGGATATTCACCACTAATGGTATAAACCAACCGTTCCCCTATGTTCAAGCACTTCATCCGCCTACAATGGAAATCGTTCTTTCGCTCATCGTCACTCGGTAAGAGTCTGGGCATTAAGATCGTTACGGGATTTTTCGCATTGTATCTTCTGATTACTTTGGTCGGAGGAGGCGTCGGTGCGTATTTCGTATTGAAAGAACAGCTTCCCGATGTAGACCCGGTACGGGCCATCAGCAGCTTTTTTGCATATTGGATATTGGGCGAACTTTTTCTTCGCTATTTTATGCAGAAGCTACCCGTGATGGATATAAAACCGTTTTTGACGCTTCCCGTCAGAAAGGAGAGCATCGCCCACTATATTCTGGCGCGGTCGACGGTCTCTTTCTATAATTTGATCGGCCTATTTTTCTTTATCCCGTTCGGCATCGTCCTATTGGTCCAAGGGTACGCGGCCGTGAACGTAGTGTTCTGGCTACTGTCCATCGTCGGTATCGTGCTTTCCATCAATTACATCAATTTTATTATCAACAAAAGTGACAAGGCCTTAATCTTGATTGTGGTGCTTTTATTGGGATTATATGGATTGGATTATTTTGCCATTTTTCCTCTAAAAGAGCATGCCGGCAACGTATTCTATGCGCTGTACCGAATGCCTTTTTTGGTGATGGTTCCCTTGGCCTTGGC
>JBAUIP010000150.1:0-11947 GCA_049683055.1 Pricia sp. | reverse complement strand
GGTACGCACCGCCTCGATTTTTTTGTTTTCGACAAAAACATCAAAGACTGCGCGGTCGGTATTGAAAGGTTCACCACCGATAACGCCGACACCGATGTCCGTCGGATCTTCTTCACACGCGGCAAATAAGGTGACAAGCGCTAGCAGTGCCAGCACGGGAAACTTGATTCGATTCAAAAAAATCATTTTAAAACTTCAGTGTTATAGAATTCCGCGTACGCATCTTCGAATTCTTGGAGGGTCACGTAAGGCAACACAGGTTTTTGAAGGTTGGAGATGTGGTCGTTCAGGTCGTCGGGAATTCCTTCGGCAGCTAAGATAACCGCATCGGAATTATCGACCGCCACCTTTAACAGATTATTATAGGTAGGTGTCTCGAGGGATGCCATTTGATCTTTTGGAATACCGTCGAAGGCAATTTTATCGATCAGGGCGGAGTCGAGCTCTCCCTCGAAAGATTTTCCGTAAACGCTCAATACGATTTTACTCGCATCAAAGAGCGGTTCGTCGGAGTAGAATTTTTTCAAATATAACGGTAAAAGAGATGCCATCCACCCGTGAACATGGATGATATCGGGCGACCAGTTCAATTTTTTAACGGTCTCCACCACGCCTTTGGCAAAGAAAATGGCGCGCTCGTCGTTGTCGGGGAAAAGATTTCCTTCCTTATCCGTAAACGTAGCCTTTCTCTTGAAATACTCGTCATTGTCGATGAAGTAGACCTGAATCCGCTCCTTCGGAATGGACGCCACCTTAATAATGAGCGGCATATCCATATCGTTGATGACCAGGTTCATTCCCGATAGTCGAATGACCTCGTGCAACTGGTGCCTGCGCTCGTTGATATTGCCGTATCGGGGCATGAAAATCCGTATCTGGCCGCCGTTGCTGTTGACCATTCTCGGGGTTTCGTAAGACATTAGGGAAACTTCGTTCTCCGGAAGATAGGGTACCAGTTCCGACGATACGAACAATATCTTTTTACCGTTCATGTAGTGTATGTTTTGTTAGGATAGGATGCAATTTGGCTGCAAAATTACAAAAATTATACCAATTAGTAGTATGTTTGCTCGCCTTAAACCGTACCCATGCCGGTCATCGCCACCAAAAAAGAACTCCAGGACCGTTTATCGTCGTTGCCAAAACAGGAAGCCCTCGGGCTCGTTCCCACCATGGGCGCGCTGCATCGTGGCCACGCCGCTCTGGTGGAAAAGGCGGTGGCGGAGAATGACGCCGTCGTGGTCAGCATCTTCGTCAACCCGACCCAATTCGACAATCAAGAGGATCTCAAAAAGTATCCGAACACCTTGGATGACGATGTTGCGTTATTGGTCGATATTTCACAGGATGTCATCGTGTTCGCACCTTCGGCGGATGAAATCTACGACCGGCACGTGCAAGCAAAAACCTACGATTTTGAGGGCTTGGACAAAGTTATGGAAGGTGCTTTCAGGGACGACCATTTCAACGGCGTCGGCACCATTGTAGAAATGTTGCTGCGGTTAGTACAGCCGGATAGGGCCTATTTCGGGGAAAAGGATTTTCAGCAATTGCAGATTATCCGGAAGCTGGTGGGGCAAAACGATATTCCCGTGGAAATCATAGGATGCCCAATCGTCAGGGAAGCCAACGGCCTCGCGATGAGTTCCCGCAATGGAAGGTTGTCTAAAGATCTATGGGAAAAAGCATCCTTAATATATAGGATACTGCAAACTGCCAAAAAGGAATTTGGCACGAAAAGTGCTAAATACGTGATGGAAAAGGCGGTCGCGGAGTTCGATATACATCCTGAAATGCAATTGGAATATTTCGAAATTGCCGATGTCGCTACCCTGACGCCTATCCAAAGAAAACATCCGGGCCTAAAATATCACGCGTTTGTTGCCGTTTACATCGGGGGCGTGCGGCTCATCGACAACGTGGCCCTGAATTAGACATTGCGCTGAATTAATTACCTTTGTACCATGCAAATCGAAGTCGTAAAATCGAAGATACACCGCGTTAAATGTACCGGTGCCGACCTAAACTATATTGGGAGCATCACTATTGACGAAGACCTGATGGATGCCGCCAACATCATTCGTGGCGAAAAGGTACAGATCGTGAACAACAACAATGGCGAGCGGTTGGAGACCTATGCCATTCCCGGGCCGCGTAACAGCGGCGAGGTCACCCTGAACGGTGCGGCCGCCAGAAAGGTAGCGGTCGGAGATGTGCTCATCCTCATCTGCTACGCCCGTATGGATTTTGAGGAGGCTAAGCAGTTCAATCCCGCTTTGGTTTTTCCGAACGAAGCTAATAATTTATTGAATTAAATATGATGTCACATCGAGCACCTCGGCTTCGCTCATCAGAGGCGCAGTCGAGATGCAATCAAGGGACCATTTTCTAACAACCCCACAGACCCTTCTTTGAACGCCAACCTAAAAAAGACCCTAAAAACAGTACTCCCAATCGCCTTGGGAGTTTTTTTGGTCTGGTACTGGTACAGCTCGACCGCCGAACAGGAAAGAGACCAAATTTGGTACTACATCAAAGAGGCCGATCTCTTTTGGGTCGGAGCTTCCATACTTTTAGGCATCCTCGGCCATATTTCCCGCGCCGTTCGATGGAACTATCTGCTGCAACCGCTGGGCTATCAACCGAGGCTGAGCAACAATGTCTTTATAATTTTAATGGCCTATTTGACCAATCTGGGCATTCCGCGAACCGGGGAAATCCTTAGGGCCACCGCGCTGACCACCTACGAGAAAGTACCTTTCGAAAAGGGCATCGGCACCATTATCACCGAACGCATCATCGATGTCATCATGCTCTTTGCCATCATTGCCGTCACCTTGATTTTGCAGACCGAGATCATCCTTGGTTATTTTGAGAACATCGGCATCCCATTGAACAAGATTATGCTTTTGTTGGGCACCGGCATCCTGATGTTGGGCGGCTTTTTGATTTTCATTAAAAAATCCTCTCACAACTTCGCCCGAAAAATAAAATCTTTCGCAAAAGGACTTCTGGACGGCCTGCTCAGCATCTTTAAAATGAGGAACAAATGGGCCTTTTTGGGGCATACTTTTTTTATCTGGGCCTGCTATATCGGCATGCTCTGGGTCATCAAATTTACTGTGCCCGAGACGCTAGGCCTATCCTTGAGCGAGCTTATGGTGGCCTTTGTGGCCGGGGCACTGGCAATGATGTTCACCAATGGCGGTATTGGGCTCTACCCGCTTGCCGTCAGTCAGGCCCTAGCCATTTTCGGAATCAGCAAGGTATCCGGCGATGCCTTTGGATGGATTATGTGGATTGCCCAGACCCTCATGGTCGTCGTCTTTGGGGCAATATCTTTCCTTGTCTTACCGTTATTGAACAGGAACCGTTAGAACCGAACTCCAAGCATCCGGCTCAAAGCACCAAATTCCAAAGACCAAATTCCTAAAATACTTGGCAATTTGTGAAGGGGGCTGCGACAATCTGCAATACATCCAATACCATGGTGGCAGATTTGGAACGGCCGATCTAGAAGTTTGTTTTCGACAGTATCCCGACCCAAATCTAAAACCATGTTACGAAACTTTACTTTATTTGCGCTCATGTTGTGCGCGGGCCTGAACGCCCAAGTTACCCAAGAAATCTTTGAATCGTTCAAGTTGCAGGAACGCCGCGACGTTCGCTACTACATTCCCGAAGACTACGATAAAAGTCAGAAATACCCTCTGATTCTCGTGCTTGACGGCGACTATTTGTTCGACCAAACAGTGGCCAACGCCAAGTTTTATCACAACTTTCACGGCATGCCCGCCAGTATCGTCGTAGGAGTCGACCAAAGCAAAAACGGACTCCGCTACGACGACTGCGCCTTCGAAGGCGATACCGGATTGCCCTCTGAAAAAGGAAAACAATTTTTCGAGTTTTTGGGCTCCGAGCTGATTCCCTTTATCGAAACCAATTACAACACCGCACCGTTCAAGACCGTAGTCGGATACGATATCACCGCCAACTTCCAGAATTATTGGCTGTTTAAGGAGCGGTCGCTTTTCAACGCCTACATCAATATCTCCCCCACCCTTGCCCCGCAAATGGAGGCCCGGGTGCCCGCTCGCCTAATGTCGTTCGACCAGCAGATTTTCTACCAATTGATTGTCGAAAGCCTTAAGGACGATGATACCGCCCGCATCCTACAAATGAACAACGCCATCAAGGCCATCGATAAGGACAACCTGCACTACGGCTTCACCCAGTATGAGGGAGCCGACGAAATATCTATCGCCACCTACGGCATCGGACAAGCCTTCGACAATATTTTTAGGATGTTCAAGCCCATCAGTCCCAAAGAATACAAAGAAAAAATATTGACCCTAGACGGACCCGTATTTCAGTATTTGGAGGATAAATACGATTACATCGAAGAACTATTCGGCTTTGAAAAGACCGTCGAACTGAACGACATCATGGCCATCTACGCCGCATCCCGCAAAAAGGAAGACCCCGAGTCGCTAAAACCCTTATCGGACCTCTGTAAAAAACAGTTCCCCGACACCATGATGGGCTTCTATTTCGAGGGCGAGTACTACGAACAGATAGGCGAGCCCAAAAAAGCCTTCAAAACTTTCGAAAAGGCCTTCGCTATGGACGAGATCGACTTTTTGACCAAAGAAATGTCGCTGGAGAAAATCGATGCGCTAAAAGCGGATTTCGGGTATTAAAAATAGGTGCTAGTATCCCAAGCATCATCCTAAAACCAAAATGGACATAGACCACCGTATTCAACTTGGAGCGCGGTAGTTTGCCTTTTTCAGAGCAGCTATCCTGTAAAATTTCCGTAATTTTCCACAAAATAAACCACATGAAAACCAAACGAATTATCTACTGGATTGCCACAGGCCTTTTATCACTGCTATTGTGCTACTCACTTTACATGTACATCTTTACTACCGAGGTGATAAAGGAGACGATGGAGACCTTCAGCTATCCTCCATATCTAGTTTATTTTTTAACGGTCGCCAAGGCTTTGGGACTTATAGTACTTCTATCCGACATCAAAGGGATTATAAAGGAATGGGCATACGCCGGATTTTTCTTCAATTTCTTATTGGCGTTCATCGCGCACTACATGGTCGGTGATGGCGAAGGTGCCGGTGCCGCTATAGCCTTGTTTCTTCTCGCCATTTCTTATTTTACGGGAAAACAGGTCCGGCCCTGGATAATTAGGAAGTAATTCTCTTTTGAAAGTACTGATTACCTTTACGACCATTCGAGACAATTCGTAAATGCCCAAGACAAAAACTGCCTTTTTCTGCCAAAACTGCGGTACCCAATACGCCAAATGGGTGGGACAATGTTCCGCCTGCAAGGAATGGAATACGGTCGTTGAGGAAGTCATCCAAAAACCCGAAAAGGCCGATTGGAAGACCATCGCCAGCCCGAAAAAGCGGATGGTCAAACCGCTTCGGGTGCATGAAATCAGTTCGGACAAGGAAATACGCCTCAACACTTTCGACCTTGAGTTCAACCGGGTCCTCGGGGGCGGACTCGTTCCTGGTGCTCTCGTGCTGCTGGGCGGTGAACCTGGCGTTGGCAAGAGCACGCTCCTCTTGCAAATTGCCCTAAAACTCCCGTACCGTACGCTCTACGTCTCCGGCGAGGAAAGTCAAAAACAGATCAAGATGCGGGCCGACCGTATCCATCCCAACAGCGAGACCTGTTTTATCCTTACGGAGACCAAGACCCAGAACATTTTTCAACAAATCGAGGCGGTCGAACCGGATATTGTGGTCATCGACTCCATCCAGACCCTGCATTCCGATTACATTGAATCGGCGGCGGGCAGTATTTCGCAGATTCGGGAATGTACCGCCGAACTCATCAAATTTGCCAAGGAAACGAACACGCCCGTTATTTTAATCGGACATATTACGAAAGACGGTTCTATCGCGGGACCCAAAATCTTAGAGCATATGGTCGACACGGTGCTACAATTCGAGGGAGACCGTAATTATGTGTACCGCATCCTTCGGGCCTTGAAGAACCGTTTTGGGTCGACCGCGGAATTGGGTATCTACGAAATGCAGGGCGGTGGGCTAAGACAGGTAAACAATCCCTCCGAAATACTGATATCAAAAAATGATGAGGGACTCAGTGGAACGGCCATCGCCTCGACCGTAGAAGGCATGCGGCCATTGATGATCGAAATCCAGGCCTTGGTCAGCACAGCGGTCTATGGCACGCCGCAACGGTCGACCACCGGATACAATGCCAAGCGCCTGAACATGCTCTTGGCCGTGCTCGAAAAACGGGCGGGATTCAAGTTGGGCGCCAAAGATGTCTTTCTGAACATTACGGGAGGAATATCCGTAGACGACCCCGCCATCGATCTGGCAGTAATCGCGGCAATCCTATCCAGCAACGCCGATATCCCGATAGAAAAAGGCATCTGTTTCGCCGCAGAAGTCGGGTTGGCCGGGGAAATCCGCCCAGTTCAACGGGTGGACCAACGCATCCTAGAGGCGGAAAAGCTCGGCTTCACATCCATTTTCGTGTCCAAAAACAACAAAATCGGATTAAAAAATCCTAAGATATCCATCGAACTGGTATCTAAAATCGAGGATGTTGTGAGCGGACTGTTTGATTGAGAACCTATAAATAAGGGTTACCTCTTTGCGATGGTTCATGGCGAAATGGCCAAATCCTTAATACCAATGGACTTCCGCCGCAATTCAACGCTTATCGCGTAAAATCCGGGCAAAAACCATGATGATAATGACCACCGCCACAATCAACACTATTTGCCCTAGTCCGATTTTTAAGAACATAGTTGTCAGTTGAAAAATTTCTGCCGCAGCGGTATAGCCCGTTTATCATCCGAATAAGGTCATCAGTCTAAATTCGGGTGTCATGGTGCCGGATTCGGGATTGCATCATGAATCTCTTCAATACCTTTCAAGACCTCTTCGCTCAGATTCAAATCAATGCTGGAAATATTCTGCTTCAATTGCTCCATCGAGGTGGCGCCGATGATATTACTGGTAACGAACGGGCGGGAAGTGACGAAAGCCAAGGCCATTTGGGTCAATGTCAATCCGTGCTCTTTCGCGAGTTTATGATATCTATCGGTTGCGGCGACGGCGTTTTCACCGCTATACCGGTCATACTGCGGAAACAATACGATTCGGGAGGTCGCCGGTCGCATCCCACCAAGATATTTGCCGGTCAGCGTACCGAAAGCCAAGGGGGAATAGGCCAGGAGTCCGACTTTTTCGCGCATGGCGATTTCCGACAGGCCGACCTCGAACAGGCGGTTCAGTAGGTTATAGGGATTCTGGATTGTAATTGTCCGCGGTAAACTGGCGTGAACCTTGCTTTCCATCAAGAATCGCATGGTACCCCAAGGGGTTTCGTTGGAAATGCCGACATGCCTGATCTTACCTTCTCGAATCAAATCGCGTAAAGTCTGAAGTACCTCGTGGATGTTGTCTTTCCAATGGTCGGATGCATCGTGCGTGTACCCGCGTTGACCGAAATAATTGGTATTCCGCTCGGGCCAGTGCAGTTGGTACAGATCGATGTAATCGGTCTGTAAACGTTCGAGGCTTCCATCTACCGCGTTTCGAATCGATTCGGGCGAAAAACCGGTGGTGCGGATGAATTTGGACATCTCGGCCTTACCCGCAACTTTGGAGGCCAGCACGACTTTATCGCGGTTGCCGTTCTTTTGAAACCAGTTGCCGATAATCGTTTCGGTCAGGGCATAGCGGTCGGGATGCGCGGGAATAGGATAAAGCTCGGCAGTGTCAAAAAAGTTGATTCCCTGGTCAAGGGCGTAATCCATCTGTTCGTGGCCCTCTTCCTCGGTATTTTGGTTGCCCCAGGTCATGGTGCCCAGGCAAATTTTGCTGACTTCGATATCAGTATGGGGTAATGTACTGTATTCCATAGTGTTCAGTGGGGTTCTAATTCGAAAAGCGCAAATTTACGAATTATACCGACGGTCCGGTCGGTTATCTCGCTACTTCCACTAAAATCGGACAATGGTCGCTGTGCTTGGCATCCGATAAAATGACCGACCGTTTGAGGCGGTCTTTCAACGGCTCGGCGACCATCCCATAATCCAACCGCCAGCCTTTGTTGTTCGGGCGGGCGTTACCGCGGTAGCTCCACCAGGTGTAATTATCGGGTTCGTCGTTGAAGTGTCGGAAGCTGTCAGTAAATCCATTATCGATAAAATTTCCGATCCATTCCCGTTCTACCGGGAGAAATCCGGATACATTTTTGAGGCGTACCGGATCATGAATATCGATGGCCTCATGGCAAATATTGTAATCGCCCAATATAATCAGGTTCGGATGTGTTTTTCGGAGTTGGTCGGTATATCCCTGAAAGTCGGCCATATACATTAGTTTGTGCTCCAACCGAGCTAGGTTTGTGCCGGATGGCAAGTAAAGGCTCATAATGGATACATCCCCGAAATCGGCCCGTAGGTTGCGCCCCTCAAAATCCATATAGTCGATGCCCGTTCCGAACTCGATATGGTCCGGTTTTTCTTTGGATAGGATGGCTACCCCGCTGTAGCCTTTCTTTTGGGCACTGAACCAGTAGTGGTGGGGATATCCGGCCTCTTCGAAAAGCGGAAGCTCCAACTGCGCTTCCATGGCCTTGATTTCCTGAAGACAGACCACATCGGGGTCGACGGCCCTAAGCCAATCCAAAAAGCCTTTTCGCATCGCCGCGCGGATGCCGTTGACGTTGTAGGATACTATTTTCATGTTTTCGGTTTGGGCGAAAATAATCAAAACCGTTGAGGAACCCTGACGCTTGATTATCCAAGACGATTTGGCAATAATATTTGTTGTCGAAAAGATTTGGCCGTTCAATGATAAAACTCAATACGTCATTAACGGATGTGCAACAACCACTGAAAAGCCGAAATATTCGGCGCATCTTCGGGACAGTTTTGAAATCTGTGATTATTGCGCTACGGGTAGGTAAGTTCTGGTTGTGTGAAAATAACAAATAACAAAACTTTTCAGGCATTGATGTTACTGATAAGGGCAAAAAAGGGAATTTTAACGCCCAGAGAAACCTTTCGATATTGTTAATTTCGCCAATTGGTTTCCATTCACTTGAACACTGTACATGAAATTTCGCCTATTTCCCCTCTTTTTTCTGCTTCCCCTTATTGTTCTGGCCCAAGATCCGGTGCCCCAAGACAGCGTAACACAGCTTGATGAGGTAATTTTGTTGGATGCCCTGAAGACTAAAAACGCTACGGGTATAGTACCTTCCGAGGTGATTTCTGCTAAAATATTCCAAAATTACAGTCCGGTGGAGCTGACCTCCTCAATCAACCAGATTCCGGGAGTCTACGTACTTTCCGGTGCCCTGAACACCAACCGGATTACCGTTCGTGGTATCGGGGCCCGCACTCTTTTCGGAACGGACAAGCTGCGTCTGTACTATAACGATATTCCGGTGACGGACGGCTCAGGCTTTTCGACCATCGAGGCCTTCGACTTGGAGAACCTTAGCCAGATGGAAGTCATTAAAGGCCCCAAGGGCACCGCTTTCGGGGCGAACCTAGGAGGGGCCATCATCCTCAACCCTAAGGAGGCGCTGGGCCGGTCCACCAATTTTTCGAACAACCTTACCGTAGGTTCTTTTGGCTTATTCAAGAACAACCTATCCTTCAACCATTACGACGGAAAACTTCGAGTGGGACTTCAGTATGGCCATCTCGAAACGGACGGATACCGGGAGAATAGTCGTTTTGAGAGGGATGGCATCCTCTTGAACACCTCCTATAAAATCGATGAAAAGAATAACATCGGACTACTAGTGAACCACCTCGATTATACCGCCCATATCGCAAGTTCGCTAGGAGCAACCGCCTTCGCCGAAGATCCGAGACAGCCGGCCGCCAACTGGGGCGGTGTCGACGGTTTCGAGGCGAACAACTACTCGCTGGTCGGCCTGAACTATTCCCACACTTTCAGCGACCGGCTCGAAAATACTACTAGCATTTTCTACTCCTACCTCGACCATTTCGAACGCCGCCCCAGTCCCCTCGGGTTTTTGGACGAGTTCACCAATGGCTTCGGATTTCGCACCCGCTTCACCGGGAATTTCGAATTTTTGAATCGGACCGCCGATTATACTCTGGGCGCGGAACTCTATAAGGATGAGTATAGCTGGGAATTGTTCCGAACGCTCGATCAACCCGTCAATGGCACGCTACAGGGTGACCAATTCGCGGATAACAAGGAAGTCCGCACCCAATTCAACAGCTTCGGAACGCTGCTTTTGCCATTGACCGATGCCTTCTCCGCACAAGTGGGTCTCGCAGCCAATAAAACAGACTATGACTACCGGGACCGTTTCAATATGGGGGCGGCGAACACTTCTGCCGAGCGGGATTTCGACCTTATCCTGCTACCGAGCCTCGACTTGGAATACCGATTTTCGGAAGCCACCCGGATTTTCGCCAACGTAAGCCGTGGTTTTTCCAACCCGACCCTGGAGGAGACCTTAACGCCCGGCGGAATCATCAATCCGGATATCGCACAGGAAACCGGTATCAATTACGAGCTAGGTCCCGAACTCTATCTCGACGAGCGAAGGCTGCACCTCAACCTGGCCCTTTATCAGATGGATGTCCGAAACCTTTTGGTTGCCGAACGCGTCGCCGAAGACCAATTCATCGGCAGAAACGCAGGCGAGACCCGCCATCGCGGACTCGAAATGACTTTGGATTATACTTGGAATATCAGCCCCCGTTTTCAATTGTCCCCATTTCTTAGTTACACCTTGAACGACCACGAGTTTGTGGAATTCATCGACGAAGGCGAAGACTTTTCAGGAAATCCGCTGACGGGCGTCCCAGACCAAAGGCTTACCGCCGGGGTGCAATCCCGGATTTTCAATAATTTTTATCTGAACCTTACTTCCCGTTATGTATCTGAAATTCCCTTGACCGATGGTAATACCCTGCAAAGCGACCCTTTCACCGTTTTTACCGGCCGCATGGGCTACAATAAGAAGCTTTCCGAAAAATTTACTGTCGGAGTCGATTTCGGAGTCAACAATATTTTCGATGAAAAATATGCGGAATCGGTACTGATCAACGCCGGGAGTTTTGGTGGCGAACCGCGATATTACTATCCCGGTAACGCCCGAAACTACTATGGCAGTCTTCGGCTAGGGTATCAGCTTTGATGAAGTAGGTTGACCTATTCATGTTATGATTACGCTTACATTCGCCGTAACCAAGCCTTCATATCGACTTCCTCGTGAATGATTTTCTTTAAATCGCCAATGGCGACCCGCTGCTGTTCCATCGAATCGCGGTGGCGAATCGTGACGGTGCGGTCTTCTAAAGTTTCGTGGTCGACCGTGATGCAGAAGGGCGTTCCAGCGGCGTCTTGGCGGCGGTAGCGGCGGCCGACGGCGTCTTTTTCGTCGTATTCGACATTGAAGTCCCATTTGAGGTCTTCGATGATTTCCTGGGCGATTTCGGGGAGGCCGTCTTTTTTCACCAATGGGAAAACGGCGGCTTTGGTCGGGGCCAGCACGGCGGGCAGTTTTAACACCGTACGGGTACTGCCATTTTCAAGCTCTTCCTCCTGGAGCGAATTCGAAAATACCGCCAAGAACATCCGGTCGAGACCGATGGAGGTTTCTACCACGTAGGGCACATAGCTTTCTCGGGTCTCCGGGTCGAAGTACTGTAGTTTTTTATTGGAATATTTTTCGTGGCTGGCCAAATCGAAATCCGTTCGGGAATGGATGCCCTCCAACTCTTTGAATCCGAAGGGAAAACGGAACTCGATATCCGAGGCCGCATCGGCGTAATGCGCCAATTTCTCGTGGTCGTGGAAACGGTAGTTTTCCTCGCCCAGGCCCAAAGAGAGATGCCATTTCATGCGGGTTTCCTTCCATTTTTCGTACCACTCCTGTTGGG
>JBAUIP010000149.1:0-4724 GCA_049683055.1 Pricia sp. | reverse complement strand
GCAATTTGATGTTTTTCTCTCTTTTGTGACCTTGCCTGCCTGGCTTATGTGCGGCATTCTGTTTTTGGCGTTCAGCAAGGCGATGCAGAAAAAATCGCTTTCCGTTTGAAGCTTCTCCAAATAAAGTTTAATTTTATGGATTGAGAATAACGGCATCGTGGCTGAACGGCTAGGCCAGGCTCCGCAAGAGCCTGTATAATGGTTCGAATCCATTCGATGCCTCTACCGCACTAAGCATACCTTACCAAAAAACAGACCGTCATGGCGAAAATTGAAATCAAGGGCACCCCTGAAAAATTGGAACGTATCGCTATTTTTTTAAAAGCGAACAATATCGACCATTCCATTATCGACGACTACGGTAACCATTCCAAAGAAGATTTGGAAAAGTATCGCGAGCTGATGACAAAATACAACACACGCATTTCGTAGAGAAAAGTGTCGATTTCAAAAAACTAGCAGAAAACACACTTATTACTTCCACCCGAAATGGTTTCATCCCCAAGATTAATTCCAATTTGCTAACGCTTATCGGTACAAATCCCCTAATAAAGAATGAGTTCTTCCGAAAATGAAAAGAAACAGGCTGCAATCGAATCTGTTAAATGGGTCAAGGAAGGAATGCTGGTCGGACTGGGATCAGGTTCCACCGCTGCCCACATGGTTCGAGAACTTGGTATAAAGGTGGCAGATGGACTCTCTATACAAGGTGTGCCTTCATCGGATGCTACCGCTGACCTTGCCCGAAAGGTGGGAATCTCTCTCATCTCATTGGATGAAGCCGGTACATTGGATCTCAATATCGACGGTGCCGACGAGTTCGATTCCCAGTTTCAATTAATCAAGGGCGGCGGTGGAGCGCTACTACGGGAAAAAATAGTGGCCCACAATTCAAAAGTCAACCTTATCATCGCCGATTCGGGCAAGCAAGTCGACCGCCTTGGCAGATTCAAGCTTCCTATCGAGACGATTCCGTTCGCAACCCAAAACATCATGGAAGAATTGGAAACCATGGGATTGCATCCGGTGCTGAGAAAAAAAGATTCCGAACCTTACAAAACCGACGAAAACAATTGCATCATCGACATCGATGTCTTTGAACAGGAAAACTTGTCGGAGTTAAACAATCAAATTATAAACATTCCCGGAGTCGTGGAAACGGGACTTTTCTTGGACACTACCGATATCATTATCATGGGCAAAGGTGATACTACAGTCGTTTTCAAAAAATAACATCTTGGGGAAGATGTATCACCGAAACGCAAATCCGTTTCCTAGTCTAGTCGTTGAGATAACTTAATTAGGTGGTCATCAAGATACTTTTAGGCTCTAAAGTTTTTCGTTGACTTGAACCCAGCACTCCCACGACTCAACCATTTTACGGATTAACGAACTTCTACTGTCAAGGGACTATTCAATTTTTCCGAAAATTCGCTCAAATACTCCTCCCACTCCGCTTGGCTCTCGAACTGTCCACTTTTTTTCCAACCGAATCCAACGTAGTATACAGCCTTTCCTTCATCATTTAATTGCACATGCGCAAAGAGGTTACTCAAATCCTTTTCGTCGGATTCGTATTTCTCATGACCTACCATGTTGCTGTTCGGGACAACGATTCCGGAGCCCAGTTCCGAATCTTCGTGGGGCTCCCAGTAGCTGATCCAACTATGCTCCTCGCTAACGTTCGTGGCGCCTTGGTTATCATGCAAGGTCAATCCCGCTGAAATCGTATCGGTTCCCGCTATGTCAATTTCAAATCGGGATAGGTTGCTGCCGTAGTCCAACGAAACATGCTTTTCTTCGGAAATGGCGTTCCCGGCGGCATCCCAATCCGCATAGGTCAGTATAAAGCTAGTGCGGATAGGTCCGTTGTAAAGCCTTTCCCACGAGGTGAAATTTTTACTGGTGTAATAGGTTTCATCATGCTTGACCGCGATACCACCTACTCCCCTACTGATACCTACATGAAAATTGTCGAGACCTTCTCCAGTATCTTCGTGATAGCTACCATCGGTCTCCAATTCTTTCTTGTACCACTTATTAATAATGGGATAGTCCACCCGTTTCAACCAGGCATCAATACCGCTGGAAAGCGTGCCGCCCGGCTCCTCGTCCTCCACCATTTTTTGGGCCACAGGACCGTAGGTGCGGAATGCGACCCGGTTATTTTCCCACGCATAATCGTCAGTGCGTTCGGGAACAAATCGGGAATAGCAGCGGGGAATACTGTCTTGGGATGCAATCGCCGAGGATTCGGATGAAGTATTTCCCAAGGAGTCGGGCGAGGTAGCTACAGCACCGGATGTTAACGTTGATTTCGAGACCGATGATGAAGTTTCTGTGGAATTCGATCGGGACACAGAAAATGCCATTTCAGAATTCGCCTTGACCTCCGGTTGAAATAGGATGGTATCGTCCGTACCGTCACCGTCGGAATCAATGGTTTGGCTGATGACCGGCTGCTGCGTGGAGTCATTGAGGATGACAATATTGCTGCTGTTTCTTTCATTGCCGTCGTTCTCCCCGGTTCCGTCTTTGCTATCCAAATCAAGGGAATCGATGGCCAAGGATACAGTCTCAAACCTGCGGTCCATGTCCATCGTATTCTTGACGTAGATTTTTTTCGCAACGGTTTCGGTTTCCTCGGAACAGCTGGTAAAAAATAATCCGGTGCCGGCGAGAAGAAGAAAAGAAAATGGTCTTAGTCGCATATTTTGTAATTTAATATTATTGACAGGGCTTCAGTTATTGCACATTAGAACATAGATAAATCTACGTTCTTATTTAAGTCTATGGTTTGCGATTCTGGTTTTGCCCTAATTGGGGCAATCCCGATTCGATGATCAAATGATTTACCGTAAATCGGTAATCTTGGCCACATCCATATCGGTATAGTCCAGATTCTCGCCGGCCATGCCCCAGATGAACGTGTAGTTGCTGGTACCCGAACCGCAGTGAATGGACCAGGGCGGCGAGATAACCGCTTGGTGGTTCTGCATCCAGATATGTCGGGTTTCTTGGGGTTGGCCCATGAGGTGGCAAACGGATTGATCTTCAGGTACATCCAAATAAAAGTAGACTTCCATACGACGGTCATGTACGTGTGCGGGCATGGTGTTCCAAACGGATCCGGATTTCAGCTCGGTCATTCCCATCTGCAATTGGCAGGTATCGACGATGCCGCCGATAATCATTTGACTGACCGTTCGGTCGTTCGCGGTCTCCAAAGAACCCAGTTCCAATTTGTTGGCATCGGACAAACTTACTTTTTTGGTGGGATGGCTAGTATGAGCGGGAGCGGAATTCAGGTAAAACTGGGCCGGCTTATCGGCCTTATCGCTCTTGAAAACTACTTCTTTGGCTCCTCTTCCAATATACAGGGCATCTTTATGGCCAAGGTCATATGTAGTTCCGTCGATTTCGACCGAACCCGCACCTCCGACATTGATGATACCCATTTCGCGCCTTTCCAGAAAATAGTCCGCTTTCAACGGGTCGATACTTTCCAGTTTAAGCGGGGAAGTCGGAACTGCCGAGCCTGCAATATACCGGTCGTAGTGCGTATAGGTCAAGTTGATCTTGCCTTCCTGCATCAGGTTTGAAATGAGAAATTCATCCCTCAGTGCGGTAGTATCGTAGTGTTTTACGGCTTCCGGACTGGAAGCGTACCTTGTTTCGTAAGATGTTGCCATAATGTGATAAACTATTTATAATGATTAAAATAATGCTCTCAGTCGTTCCTAGCCTTTCGGATTCCCATTTCAAGCCCACGCAATTCCGCAAGACCTCGAAGCCTTCCTATACCGGAATAACCGGGATTGGTCTTTTTTCCGAGGTCGTCCAACATTTTGTGGCCATGATCCGGCCTCATGGGCATTCTAAAATCGTTTCGACCGGATTCTTTCCTTTTTTCCTGTTCATTGACCAAGGCTTTCACCACGGCGAACATATCAACGTCTCCTTCCAAGTGATTGGCTTCGTGAAAATTACCTTGGGCATCTCGCTGTGTACTCCTTAAATGGATGAAATGGATGCGCTCGCCCAAACGCTCCACCATCTTGGGCAGGTCATTGTCTTCCCGGACCCCAAAAGAACCGGTACAGAAGGTAAGTCCGTTGTTGGGACTGTCGGCCGCTTCATAAATGTCGAGGATATCCTGTTCCGTACTGACCACACGTGGGAGGCCTAAAATAGGATACGGCGGATCATCGGGATGAATGCACATCAGAACCCCGGCTTTTTCGGCGACGGGTATTATCTGTTTTAGAAAATCGAAAAGATGCTTTTTGAGTCGGGGGGCATCGATGGTATCGTAGGTGGCCAGAATTGAGTTAAATTCTTTCAGCGAATAGCCCTCCTCGGCGCCGGGAAGCCCGGCAATAATGTTATTGGATAAGGTATTTTTTTCTTTGTCGGACAACCTGTCAAAATGCTTTTTTGCGGCGGCTTGTTCCTTTTCGGAGTACGCCTCCTCGGCACCGGGCCGCTTCAATAAAAAAAGTTCAAAAGCCGCGAAGGCATCCGTTTCAAAACGCAAAGCGGTGGAACCATCCGCTACTTCGTACTCTAAATCGGTACGCGTCCAGTCCAGAACGGGCATAAAATTATAACACACAATATCAATACCGCATTGTCCCAAATTGGATATTGTTCTCTTATAGTTTTCGATGTATTTTTGATAATCCCCTCGCTGTGTTTTTATATCCTCGTGTATGGGCACACTC
>JBAUIP010000148.1:0-9424 GCA_049683055.1 Pricia sp. | reverse complement strand
CGGTAAGCTGGCAGAGCTTCAAGGCCGCGACCAACAATCCGGTCGATGCGCTGCGGGATGAGTAAAAGAAACACCTTTTACAGTAGAAAGGCTTCAAACGAACAAAACGAAACACGATGTACAAACTATTCCTAAAAATCGCAACAAGGTATCTGCTCAAGAACAAGCTGTACTCCTTTATCAACATTTTTGGGTTGGCCATTGGCATCGCATCCTTTGTTCTGATTATGCTGTACGTCAACTATGAGAATAGCTATGACACCTTCGAAGGCTCTGAAAACGTGCAGCGGGTATATATGGATTATACCGAAGACGGTGTCTTCGTTCCCGGCGATGCCCAGACCTATAATTTGAGTGGGCCCACCCTAAAGGAAACCTTTCCCGAAATACAGGAATTCGTCCGATTATCCCATATTACAGATGTCGCCTTTACCTACGGCGATAGCTTTATTGATGGCGAAAAAGGAGCTTTGGCCGACCCTTCCTATTTCGAGGTGTTTGGCTATCCTCTGCTTAAGGGAGATAGAAACACTGCCTTAAAAGAGCCTTTTACCATTTTACTTACCGAATCGCTTGCCAATAAGATTTTTGGAAATGAGAATCCCATAGGAAAATCCCTTAGCACCATTTACTCTGGAAACAGTTCGTTTACAGTGAACGGAATATTGAAGGACTTGCCCGCGAATACCCATATGAAAAACGATTTCTTGATTTCTTACAGCACGATGATGACTTGGGAAGGCTATCAAGATAATCCTGAACCTAACTGGAACGGCAATAACCAGTACACGTACATTAAACTGGATAAAAATACGGATGTTAGTGTTTTGAAAAAAAAGATTATGGACTTTAAGGTGGAGACATTGCCCTTTGAAAGACATAATATCGAACCATTGGAAGATATTCACCTACATTCCGACAAGCCCTACGAGGCAGAGACCAATGGAAGTGCCAGCAGGGTAAGCTTCCTATTGGCAATTGCATTGATTATCATTGTACTTTCTTGGTTGAACTATGTAAACCTTTCGACCGCCAAATCTCTGGAACGGGCCAAGGAAACCGGAATCCGAAAAGTGGCCGGAGCCCAGAAACCGCAGATTGTTTTGCAATCGCTTTTGGAATCCCTATTACTGAATATGGTGGCGATTGCCATAGCGATTATTGTGGTTCTTCTGGTACTCCCCACCTTTAATAATTATGTGGGCAAAGAGTTGGTGATTAGGCTCTCCAGCCTAGTCGACTTTTTGCCTATGCTTGGGTTTATTCTTTTGGGCACGGTACTTTCCGGAATCTATCCTGCACTGGTTCTAAGTAATTATACCCCCGCAAAGGCGCTAAAAGGCAAGATCCGTACCTCGTCGGCCGGAATCAATATTAGAAAAGGATTGATTATCGGCCAGTTTTTGGCCACTATAATCCTATTGATAGGAACCATAGTGGTCACCAAACAGATTCAATTTTTACAGGATCAGCCTATAGGCGCCAATCTTAATCAAGTGGTAGCCCTTAATGGAAAAATCTTGGATTATAGTACGGATTCCGTTTTTATAAAGGATTCACGGGCTTTGCAAAACGAACTGCGAAATTTTCCTTTTGTTAAATCCATCGTCCACGCGCAGACGTATCCTGGGGAAACATACGACGATATGAATTCCAGCCTTGGAATTACGTTTCCCGACGGTACGCAGGATGATTCACGGATCTGGTACAATTACGCCGTCGGACCCGAATATTTTGAACTGATGGATATGAAATTCGTCGCCGGAAGACCTTTCATGCAAAATTCAAAAGGCTCTAGCAACCAAATCGTTATGAACGAAACATTTGTCAGGCACATGGGAATCTCAAGAATGGAGGATGCAGTGGACAAAACAGTGAAATTCTTTGGAAAGGATTGGATCATCTCGGGAGTGATAAAAGACTACCATCATTTTGGTCTCAAGACCGGTATTGAACCCATGTTATTACGTCACAATGCCAATTTCGGTAAGCTACTGGTAAAACTAGATCAAAATGCCCTGTCGACATCGGGCTTGAATGGCGCCATGGCACAGATTGAGAGAAAGTGGAAAGACATTTTTCCTCAAAGCACCTTTGAATACAGATTTTTAGACCAAAAATTCGAAGCGCAATACGCCGAGGACAAAGCTTTCGGCTCAGCCTTTCAAATTTTTACCATTCTCGCCATCCTAATTGCCTCGATGGGCCTGTTCGGATTGACGTCCTACACCATCCTCCAAAGAAGAAAAGAAATTGGCATCCGAAAGGTCAACGGTGCATCGATAACCCAAATCCTGCAGCTTTTAAACCAAGATTTTGTCAAATGGGTCGGTTTGGCTTTTATCATCGCCGTCCCGATTTCATGGTACGCTATGGACAAATGGCTCGAAGGCTTTGCCTACAAAACAACCATGAGCTGGTGGATTTTCGTCTTAGCAGGCGTTGCGGCCTTGGTCATCGCCCTGCTGACTGTAAGCTGGCAAAGCTTTAGGGCGGCGACAAGTAATCCGGTCGATGCACTAAGGGATGAATAGTTCAAGATGTGTCATACAGGTAAAACGGCTATTAAATAAGAACAATTAAAACAAAGAAAATGAAAAACCTATTAGCACTTGCAGTTTTATTTTTAAGTATGGTCACCACGTGCGCCCAGCGTAACAAAAAGATTAAGGGCAGCGGCAATGTCGTGACGATTGAAAGAACGACATCGGACTATAACGGGATTTCCGTATCCGGCTTTTACGAAGTGGAATTGGAGGAGGGCACGCAAGGCAAAATTACCATGAAGGGCGAGGATAATATTCTGGACAATATCGAGACCGAGGTCAACAGCGGTACGCTGCATATCAAATCCATAGACAACGTGAATCTCATACCTTCTCGAAATGAAGGCGTATTTATTACTATTCCAATCGATGAAATTGACAAAATACGACTATCCGGTTCCGGTGATTTTACAGGAAAAAAGATAATCAAAACCGACAATCTCGACATTCAGGTCTCTGGTGCGCGAAATATCGATCTGACCATGGAATCGGATGCCGTTTCGGTCGCTACCTCCGGTTCCAGTAACATTCGGCTGAAGGGCAACTCCAAAAAAATCAAGGTGCGGTCGTCAGGTTCCTCCAATGTAAAGGCCTATGATCTCGAAGTGGATGATGCCATCTTCGAACTATCCGGTTCTTCCAACGTTGAGATAACCGTTAATGAATCCATCCGGTCAAGAGTTTCTGGTTCCGGGAACATACGGTACCACGGGAATCCGCAAAGGGTGAACAGTAAGATTTCCGGTTCGGGCAAGGTCTCCAAAGAATGAAATTTCCTCCTTGGTCATCTGAAAAAGAGAAACGCCTTCTACAATAGCACTTTTCATGAGTGGTCGAAAAGGGTTTTTTTTAAGAAGGAGCCATCAATTAAAAAACATAATAATTATGCTAAAAAACTACCTAAAAATCGGCTGGCGAAACCTTTGGAAAAACAAGCTAACTACCGTTATAAACCTAGTCGGGCTAACATTAGGAATCAGTGTCTGTGTCGTAATCCTCATTTTTGCGAGATATGAATCCACTTTTGACGCTTACCATGCCAAGTCCGACCAAACGTTCAGGGTGGTGCAGCATACCCGTATGCCCGATCAGACCTTGTATTGGAACACCACGGCCTATGCCTTGGCAGGGGCTTTGCGCGATGATTTTCCGGAATTGGATGTGGTAACGCAAATAGTGGGTCCTACAAGTAGCGTATTCGAAATTCAGGATGGTGCTGACAGCGAAAATCTATTTGAGGAGTCCAATGTTTTGTTTGTGGACCGTTATTATCCCGAGGTATTTGATGTTACCTGGTTGGCTGGTGATACGAACACGGCCTTAAACGATATGAATTCGATCGTACTGACGGAAACCTTGGCGCAAAAGTATTTTGACGTTGAAAAGGAAGGATATCGAGGTATTTTAGGAAAAATCTTACTCATGGAGGGTAAAGATCCGCTCACGATTACAGGAGTAGTGGAGAACCCGCCAGGCAATTCCGAGCATCAATATGGCATGCTGTTGCCCTACGAAATTTTTAAAGTGAACAATCCACATTTTGCTTCCGATTGGGCGGGCAATCATCAAGGAACTATCTACGTGGTATTGAACAATCCCCAGGCAAGTAAAAGCCTTGAATCCAAAATTGAAAACTGGAAGAAAAAATACCTAAGCCCCCAAGACGATAAACGCATTGACTACCAATTGCAGCCGTTAGAGGAAATCCATAATGAAACCCTATACGGTCAAAGTCCGGGCGGCTACATCATGCCAAAGCACATTTTGTCGACCGCAGTAGTGGTGGCACTGTTCATCCTTCTTATTGCCATTGTCAATTTCATCAACTTAATAACGGCCCAATCACGTTCAAGGCTCAAGGAAGTTGGGGTCAGAAAGGTTATGGGCAGCAATCGTTTTCAATTGATGCTTCAATTTTTGTATGAAAATGGACTGATTATCCTGCTATCATCCTTACTTTCTGTATTTGCAGTGCAAATTTTTATTCAATTACTGAACGACAACTCGACGGTTCTCAATCTTCAGATGGATTTCAATGGGATGCACCTCGCTTTTATCCTGTTAATAGCCTGTGTAACAATCCTGCTGGCCGCGGTCTATCCGGCACTAGTACTTTCGGCATTCAAGCCAATTCAGGCACTAAAAGGTAAAGTTGAGGTACATAAAGGGCCCAAGGTCAATACACGTAGGACTTTAGTTACATTTCAATTTATAATCGTACAAGTCTTTGTCATTGCAGCTATTATTCTGGCATTTCAGATGGGCCATATCAAAAATAGCGGGTTGGGATTCGAAAGGGAGGCAGTAGTAATCACCGAGATTCCCGACCAAGAAAAGTTGGAAGTGTACCGAGACAAGCTTCTGGCCGATGGTGGAATTTCAAAGGTATCCTTTGGCTCGGGACCCCCTATGGCAGTAAATGGACTTCAACTGGGAACCAATTACCGTTTACCCGAACAGTCGGAAGAAGAGTCCATGGGTGCGGAAATGAAGATCGGCGATGTCCGTTATTTGGATTTTTATAATCTGGAACTTTTGGCAGGCCGAAACTTCTTGACCAATAAAGAAGCATTCGACGAGTTCATCGTCAACGAGACTTTTTTGAAATCCTTTGGATGGAATCCTCAGGAAGCAATTGGCAAAAAAGTACAAATTAACGAGGGTCCGGCCACCATTGTGGGAGTAGTAAAAGACTTCCATAACAATTCGTTACAGCATGAGATTTCTCCCTGCATCATCGTTAATTGGACCTATCTTCAATTCAACGCCTTTATAAAATTGGCCGATACCGATTACACTTCTTTGGCCGTTATCGAGAAAAGTTGGAAGGAAACGTTCAGCAACGCCGCCTACGACTTTCAATTTCTGGACGATGCCATCGAAAGGGAATACACCGTGGAAAACATGATTTTCAATGGTTTTGGTATCTTTTCTCTACTCGCCATAATTATAGGTTGCCTAGGACTTTTCGGATTGATGTCGTTCATCATCGCCCAAAAACGAAAGGAAATAGGAATACGAAAGGTACTGGGTGCCTCACTTTTGGAGAATGTATCCTTTTTTGCTAAAGAATATACAGGTATTGTTTCCTTGGCATTTTTAATAGCCTCTCCGCTGGTCTATTATTTTATGCACCGCTGGCTACAAGGGTTCACATATCGTATTGATTTATCATTATGGATGTTTTTAATTGGAGGGGCAGCTACCTTTTTGATTGCTATGCTGACCTGTAGTTATCAATCCATAAGAGCAGCAATGGCAAGTCCGATCAATGCGCTGCGGGATGAATAGCATTCGGCTTCCAAGCAGTCGAGCCCATATTGCTTGACATCCAAGAGGCAACGAGAGCATGAGCGAAAGCGAGTAAAATTTAAACAAGAATCATCAATCAAAAAAATCCATCCATGCTAAAAAACTACCTAAAAATCGGCTGGCGTAACCTGATGAAGGACAAAACGTTCACAGGCTTGAACGTTGTCGGACTATCGGTCGCCTTCTGCGCGGCCATCCTCTTGACCATGGCGGCTTTTTTTGATTTGTCCTATGATGATTTTCATGCGAATGGTGACCGTATCTACAAAACCTATTGGTCTGCGCAGGCTCCGAAAGGTCCGCAAGCGGGTACGGCCCAACCAGCTCCTTATGCCGGAGCCTTGCAAAATGAAGTTCCCGGAGTCGATAAAATTACCCGTTTTCTCGAGGCCGGCGCCCTAGTGACCTATGGGGATAAAGAAATCAATCTTGATGCCGTTTGGGTCGATGCCGATTTTTTCGAAATGTTCACGTTTCCCTCCGTCATCGGTAACGCGGGAAATCCCATTCAGAAAAAAAATGCCGTTGTCATCACCGAAGATACGGCCCAAAGGCTTTTCGGTGATACCGGCGCGATTGGCCAAACTATTGGCATCTTCATCAGCGGAAAAGAAGAACGGTTCGAAGTGTCTTCCGTAACGGGCAACCGCAATTCGCAAAACACCCTGGAGTTTGAAATAGCCATCCCCTTCGAGAATACCATTAACTATTCCGAAAATATGGAAACTTGGGATGCCCGGTACCATGATGTATACGTGCAATTACAGGATGGGATTCTACCGAGGGAGTTCGAAAAAAACAGCCGTGCCTTTGTGGATTCGCACTATAAAGAATCCATCGAAAATATGAAACGGGATGGTGCCGTACCCGATGCAAACGGACTCTTCCGACAATTGAAACTTCTTCCGCTAGAGGATGTCCATTTCACAAGTTTCAAAAAAGGCTATGCCGACGTCAGCCGAAGTGTGCCCTACCTTATTTTGGGCGTTGCGTTGCTCATCCTGTTCATTGCCTGTGTGAATTTCATCAACATGAGCATGGCCAAAAGTGTACAGCGCCTCAAGGAAATCGGGATGCGCAAGACCTTGGGAGTACAAAAAAAGCAGTTGTTTTTCCAGTTTTGGAGCGAAAGCCTGTTCGTGTTTTCGGCCTCCTTGGGCATCGGCATCCTCCTCAGTGCTGTACTGCTCGACGATTTTAAAACGATGTTCCAGACGGATGTTTCCTTGGATATGCTGACCTCTCCTTGGTCCATCCTCGGTATACTGGGGATGGTTTTTCTAATAACCTTGCTGGTCGGTGGATATCCCGCGGTCATCCTCAGCCGCTTGGGCACGATTCAATCCCTAAAAGGAAAGCTCGACACCTCCGGAAGCAACCGGGTACGTAATGCCCTAATGGTATTGCAGTTCGGTATCGCCATTGTACTCATCAGCGGTACCCTGGTGCTCTGGGGCCAAGTGGATTTCATGCGGAACAAGGATTTGGGATATGATAAAGAACAGGTATTATCATTTCCTTTGGATGGAAAAAAGAACAGCTATGAGGCCATTCGCCTACTGCGCGAAGAACTAAACGGGAACCCGGATATTCTAAGCGTTTCCGCATCCGACAATAATCTTGGTATCGGAAGGGACGGTAGCCAATACAATAGCATGTGGGGCTTCGACTACAAAGGACGCGTTGTCAGTACTAACGGACTGACCGTCGATTACGATTATCTCGAAACTTTAGGATTGGAACTGGTGCAAGGAAGAAGTTTCGACCCCGGCCGCGCAGGCGACACGAAGACCGTGATTATCAATGAGAGCATGGCGAAAGAATTGGGCGAGTCCGATCCGCTGACCGCCCGGCTTCCTGTCAACGATACTCTGAATTATTCGGTCATCGGCGTGGTCAAGGACTATAATTTTGAGGAACTCTCCGCATCCATCGAACCCCTAACGCTTTTTTTGGATAGGGATATGGGATTATACTACGCCTACGTCAAAGTAGCCCCGGTGAACATGGCGCGTGCTGTAGAGGCGGTAGAAACGGCCTATCGGAAAATCGAACCCAATGCGGAATTTCTCGGTTCTTTTTTGGATGAAAACGTAGACCGTACCTTTAAAAGGGAAAAAACAATGGCGACGATGATTACAAGCGGCTCCATCATCGCGATCGCCCTGAGCTGCATCGGCCTTTTCGCCATGTCACTGTTGATTGTGGCCCAGCGCACCAAGGAAATCGGGGTTCGGAAAGTCTTGGGAGCCAGCGTCTCGTCGATTACGCTATTACTGACCAAGGATTTCATGAAATTGGTGCTGATCTCCTTTTTGATCGCCACTCCGATAGCCTGGTGGTTTCTAAGGGAATGGCTGGAAAACTACGCCTACAAAATAGACCTGGGCATCTGGTTTTTCGCCGCGGCCGGACTGCTGGCCATGCTTATCGCCCTGTTGACCGTAGGAAGCAAAACGATTAAAGCTGCCATGCAGAATCCCGTCAAGAGTTTGCGTACGGAGTAGATTCAATCCCGTAACGGAGAAGTACCGGATAATTTATTTCCCCGGAACCAAAAGCATCCAACGAATATTTAACCCAATACTAAAAACAACAACAATGTTATTACAATTAAACGGAATTTTCAAATGGGTACAACAAGGCGGACAACGTGTCTTCCTATTAAAGGACATCAACCTCGAGGTCGAAGAAGGCGAATTCATTTCCATTATGGGCCCATCCGGGTCCGGTAAATCTACATTACTCAATGTCATCGGCATGCTCGACGATTTTGACGAGGGGGAGTATGAGTTTCTCGACGAACCGGTACATCAGCTCAAGGAAAAACACCGCGCCAATCTTTACAAGCAGTATATCGGCTTCGTATTTCAGGCCTACCACCTAATCGATGAATTAACGGTCTACGAAAACCTAGAAATGCCTTTGCTCTACAAAAAGCACAAAGGCTCGGAGCGAAAAGCACTTGTGGCAGACATGCTCGACCGTTTCGGTATCGTAGGCAAAAAAGACCTCTTCCCGACTCAATTGAGCGGCGGCCAACAGCAACTGGTCGGTGTCGCCCGCGCCCTTATTAGCAAACCCAAACTGATTTTGGCCGATGAGCCCACGGGCAACTTGAACTCCAAACAAAGTACCGAAATCATGGAGCTTTTCAAGGAGCTCAACGACGATGGCGTCACTATTATTCAAGCCACGCATAACGAGGACAATGCATCCTACGGTAAACGGACCATCAATTTGCTGGATGGGAGAAAGGTGTAATACCTGGCCAAGACGACCTTAAATGTCCAAATTTTTCGAAAATTAGGATAAATCATCCTATTTTAAATCCCCATAATTCAATTAAAAACCCCTTAGACCTAAATTCATGCATCCCAATATTTGACCCCATCCCTTTTACCGTCTCGCCCCTATGCCCTATCTTTGTTGTTTAGAATCATTTTACATAAAAGAAGGAAGCTTTGAGCATGGCGAAGATTGATAAAAAGGATGTACTAAAAGCGTTGGGAAACATCACCGTACCGGGTGAGGGCCAGAATATGGTGGAGAGCGGGGCGGTCAAG